>NZ_JBSVWQ010000007.1:0-79121 GCF_054071215.1 Pseudomonas sp. SDO5522_S412
GCGCAGTACCAGTGCCAGATTTTTTGGCTGACACACTGCATTCGCGAGCAAGCCCGCTCCCACAGTGGGGATGTGTTGTGGCTTAGAAGTCGACCCTTATGCCAATCGTGCCTTTTCGCCCATTCAGCTGATTACTGTCCAGATTGCTGTTGTACCCCACCTCGCCATACACACTGACCGTACTCGATACCTGCAGCGTTGCCCCGGTGCTGACGTCCAGCGTGGTGGATTTCTGTTCGGTGTTGATGTCCGTGCTGTCATTGAACGTGACGGTGTTATTCCCGGCGCTGGCGTGCCACACGTTGGTACGCACATAAGGCAGCAGGGGCATGCCGCTCACGCTGTAGCTGCCCTTGAGGCGGACACCGAGACGGGTGACGACGTTAGTGTCGGCGCGGAATGAGACATCCGAGATTCCGTCATTCTGGCTGTCCACATAGCTTCGATCGACAATCACCTGGGCCTGCGGCTCGACCTCCCACTGTTCAGACACCGCAAACGGCATTCCCACCTCCACAGACCCCAGCACGTTGTGGCCCTTGGTTGGGAGTTTGACGCCCCGGTCGGATTCACTGTGGCCATCGAACCGCGTGCCCATCAGCACGACATCGATATAGGCGCGGTTGGCGCCGATTAGCGTCCAATACGCGCCCAGGCTGTCACCGCGCAGGGTGGTGTTGCCGGCGTCCTTGCCCTGAAAACCGCCATTGAAACCCGCCACATTGCCGGTCAGGCGGCTGTGGCCGACAAAGAAGCCGAAGCGTTGGGTCAGGCCAGCGTCGTTGGTCCAGGCATACAGGTCAGTGCCAACCTGGAAACCGGACAGGGAGCTGTCCAGCGACGGGCTGACGGTGCCGGCGAATGATTGCCGCGTGCTGCTGCCATACACCCGGCCCCAACCGGCCGCTAGTGCACCAGGTTGGCGTTGCAGGCTTTGGTCGCCCATGCGTTCGTGGTAGGTGCCCAGCATGCCCTGGACCATCTGCTGCACGGCGGGAAACAACACGGCATACACCGGGACTTCCGGGCGATAGATGGGTATGGGTTCTTCTCCCGGGAAAATCCCCGGGAGGTCCGGCGTGCCATCGGCGGGGACGGGGGGGAGAATGCCCACTGGGTCGTCAGGATCCTCAGGGTTGGGCAGCGGCGGCGCCACCACCGAGGACCGCAGGAACCAGTTTTGCCCGGTGCCCGGCGTTACGCCTCCTTTGAACAGGTAGTACTCATAGGCGCCTGCGGAAACGGATCCACCGCGCAGGGTAAACGCCAGGTCGCTGCTCGTGGCACCGTTAAGCGCTTCAACCACCTGGATGCCGTTCTGCAGCGTCATGGCGCCGGGGCCGGCAAGGTTGGTGACGGTGATCGTAGTGCCGCCTTGCAGCGTGCCCTGGCTGACTACCAGCTTGTCACTGGCCGAGCCGTCGGCGCCGAGTACCGATTGCAGCGCGAGTTCGCCACCATTGCCGGTGTAGTTGCCGTTGACGGTCAGGCTGTCGGTGGCGCTGGAACTGCCGGTGGTCATGTCGATCAGGCCGCCGTTGTTCAGGTTGGCTGGTTGCCCGGCCGTGAAGGGGCTGATGCTGCCCTGTGTTACCTGCAGGGCGGCACTGCCAAAAATATTCAGGGTACCGGTGGCTGTAGCGCTGTCACCGAGCTTGAAGTCGCCGCCCAGGGTCAGGCGCGAATTGTTGTCCAGGTTGACGGTTTCCCAGTTGACATAGCGGGTTGGCGTGGCGGATCGGGTGTTGTCGAAGGTCAGGGTGTCGTTACCCAAACCACCGTCCAGAAGTGGTGTGGAGGCCAGGGTGGTTTCGGTCAGGTTGAGCAGGAAACCCCTGTCAGCGCCATCACCCATGAGGATTTCCTTATGGATCAGACCGCCGCCTTCCCAAGTGAACTCATCGTTGCCAAAGCTGGCGAGGATCTGCCCACTTATTTCCCCTCCGCTGACGTTGATGATGTCGTCGCCGCCGCTGACGCTGATGTTGCCACCAACCGTTCCTCCGGAAACCAGGATGGTGTCGTTTCCGAAGCCAGTAACGAGGTTGCCGATGATCGCTCCACCCCGCAGGTCAAACAGGTTGTTGTCGAGCTTCATGTCGACCCGCCCGATGCTGCCACCGGTCATCAGCGCTACATCTCCATCTTCAAAAGCACCGACAATCCTGCCACTGCTCATGGTGAACTCGTCACGGCCGTCGCCCTGAGCCAGTGAGGCGACGGTGCCACCGCTCTGGAAGTACTGGTCTACCCCGTCACCCTGGGAGATTGCACCGGAGCTGCCGCCGCTGATTTGCGCAATATCACCGCCCGCGCCTTGCGTCACCGTGCCGGAGATATTGCCATTGAACAGCTGGAAAATATTTCTTCCGTCACCTTGATTGATCGCACCGTTGATCGCGCCGGAATCCATCGTGACCCGATCATCTCCCGCTCCATAAGTCACGTTGCCGACGATGATGCCGGTGCCGCCGACGGGGAACTCAAGGATGTTGCTTCCTTGTAAATCCGTCAGCGCGCCAGCACTGCCATCGCTGCACAGGGTGGTGTCGTTGCCTGCGGTTATGACCAGCGTACAGGCGGCGTGCGCGGGGAGGGGCCAATTGAGCAACAGCGTCGTCACGCTGCAGACGCTCAGATACGTCACTGATGAAAACCGCGTGCTCATGATTCGCCCTCCCTGCAAGCCGGTGTTCCAAGCTAGCCACACAGAAAGAGCGTTCGCTACTGTCAGAAGTTACAGGTATAGACGAGTGGGTGCGCCTACAAAAATACAATCTCATAGGGCTCGCGCATGCGCTCCAGCAGCACCTGCGCCAGGATCGGCGCCAGGCCGATTTCCGGGTCGCCTGCCAGTTGGCTGGCATAGGCGTGGGCGGCGTGCAGCTTGCGGGCGACGCTCCAGGTGTCGAGCCGCACCTTGCGCGCGCGCTGCCAGGGGATGGCGGCGGTTTCCCGAAGCGGCCAGTGCCACGCCCAGATCGGCAGTTCGTACAAGCGCACGCCCTTGACTGCGCAGGCTTTGGCAGCGGCACGGCCGACGGCGTCGTGGTCGTCATTGCCGTCGTTGCGCCAGGTGGTGAACACCACGTCGCCGGGTTGCAGGTAGCGCGCAATGAACTGGCTCATTTGCTGTTCCCGCGCGGCCAGGGCGTTGTCGGCGAAACCGCCGCGGATCCATTTCAGGCTGTGCAGGGGCACGCCCAGGCGGCGCAGGGCTTCGACACTTTCCTGGGGCCGCACCACGCTCAAGCGTTTGGCCGGCCACACGGCAGACCCCGGATGGCTGGCGCTGCCGTCGGTGATGGAGATCAGTTGCAGGGAGTATTCAAGGGTGCTGAGCAATTGCAGCAGACCGCCGCAGGCGATCACTTCATCGCCGGGATGCGGGGCGATGATCACCACGCGGGCGCCCTTGGGCACCAGGGTTGCGGGGTTGATGGCAGGGATTTGCGCGAGTTGCGGGGCGCTGTTCCAGATTTGCGCGGGGCCCCGGCGGTTGTCACTTAACAGTGCAGGCTTCATGGGTGTCACGTCCTTGTTTATCGGTGGTGCAGGCCGTACCCCGTTGACGGGACGGCTCTTGTGGTACGCGAGCGTCAGGTACTGCACGCTCGCGGCGCGACGGCGTTCCAACCCTGGATTGCCGTGCAAGGAATAGTGATGATAGTTATGAATCGCCGCTTTAACACCGCCGGGTGTCGCAATTTTTTCAGGAGGCCTGCATCAGGCTCTTCAGGTAATCACCGAAGCCGCCCTGGGCGCGACAATCCAGGCGGGCACTGGTAATCACCTGGGGCGAGTGGCTCCAGGCAATGGAAGCCCCGCAGCGCTCCAGTTGGCGCACCAGCTCCACGTCTTCATGGCAGGGCAGGGGCTCGAAACCGCCGGCCCGCACGTAGGCGCCGGCACTGACGCCCAGGTTGGCGCCGTGGATATGCCGATGCCCGTCCCGGGCGGTGTAGGCCTGGTGATAACGGATCTGCGCCGCCGGGTCGAAGCCCTCGCTCCAGGCGTCCACCGTCACCGTGCCGCACACCGCATCCACGCCCAGGGCCAGTTGCGCCACCAGCCAATCGGGAGCGACGCGGCTGTCGGCGTCGGTGCAGGAAATCCAGCGCGCGCCGTTATTAAGCAGGTGCCGCGCACCCACGCCGCGCACGTGGCCCACGTTTCGCGCCTGCACTTCCAGGCTGTGCACCTGGTATTCGCGGGCGATCATGGCGCTGCGGTCGCTGCAGCTGTCGAGCACTGTCAGAATCTGCACCTCTTCACCCAGCAGGCCCGGATGACTGGCGGCGACCATCGCAGCTTTCAGGCATTCGGGCAGCAGTTTTTCTTCGTTATGCACGGGTATCAGGATGCCGATCATCGCAGTCCCTCCAGGGTCGCAACCGTGGTGCCGTCGCGGCTCCACAAATCCAGTAGAAAATCGCTTTCGTGATGCTGCGCCAGATGTGGCATGCCCAGGCGCTGGCCGAGGCGCGCATGCACCTGTTCGGCGGTCTGCGGGCAGCCTTCGATGATCGGGCGCCAGTGGCAGGCGAGGATTTGTCCATCAGGCGTCAGGGAGGCGAGCGCGCGATCGATCAGCCCATCGAAATCCTTCGGGTCCAGGTAGTAGCAAAGCTCGCTGAGCACGATCAGCTCGAAGGTTTCGCTGGGCCATTGCTGCGGCAGGCGGCTCTGCTGCACGGTGGCGTGGGTGAAGCCGCGCAGCCGCGCCCGTGCCAGGCTGACCGCCGCTTGCGCCGTGTCACAGCAGAGCAGGCGGTCACAGCGCGGGGCCAGCTCGAAGCTCAGTTCGCCATTGGCGCAGCCGGGTTCAAAGATCGAGGCATAGCGCGGCCGGGTCAGCAGCGCCAGGGTCAGGGCCCGCTTGCGCTGTTCATACCAGCGTTGCCGAAAGGCCCAAGGGTCGTCGTTGCCGGCAAATAGCTCGTCGAAATAGGGCGTGGCGACACTCATACGAACACCACTTCAAAAGGTTGCAGCAGGCGCTCCAGCACATAGGGCGCGAGCACCGGTGGCAGGCCGATCTGCGGGTCGCCTTCCAACTGGCTGGCGAAGGCATGGATGGCGTGCCGTTTACGGGCCACGGCTTCAGGTGTCAGGAGAATTTTACGAGCGCGATCCCAGGGCACCTGGCTGTCTTCCGGGGTTGCCCAATGCCAAGTCCACACGGGCAGCTCGAGCAAGGTGGCGCCCACCGCCCGGGTCGCCTTGGCACTGGCACGGCCCACGGCCTCGTGGTCGCAATGGCCGTCTTCGCGCCAGGTGGTGAAGACCACGTCGCCGGGCTTGAGGTAACGCTCGATGAAGCGGCTCAGGTCTTCTTCACCTGCGGCGACCTGGCTGTCGCTGAACCCGGCCCGCAACCATTTCAGGCTGTGCAACGGCAATCCCAGCCGGTGCAGGGCCTGCGCCGACTCTTGCGGCCGCACCACGCTCAGGCGTTCCACCGGCCAGCGGCGCGAGCCGGGATGACTGGCGCTGCCGTCGGTGACGGAGATCAGCAGGATAGGGCGATCCAGCGCGGCAAGGCCTTGCAACAGGCCGCCGCAGCCCAGGACTTCGTCATCCGGATGTGGCGCGATGATCACGGCGCGGCTGCCTTCAGGCACCAGTTCGGCAATGTCTACGCAAGGCAGCTCGGCCAGTCGCGACGAGCTTTGCCACACATGCAAGGGCGTGCCCTGGCCGACGATTGGATTGATCTTCATAGTTCCCATCTCCCTGGGCGCTCATCGGCGACTTGTTGACCAAGGGCGGCCAGGTCGCGCTCGGCGTGACTTTGCCGCAGGTACACCGGCAAGTCGGCCATCAACTGGGCAAAATGCGGGTCCTTGCAATACGGCCCGGCGCCCAGTGCTCGGCCGACATGGTGAATCACCTGGTCGACGGTTTCTTCGATACAGGCCCGTGCCTGTTGTGCCAACAGCCGGGCATCTGCCTTGGGCTGCCGGTCGATATGGGTGGCGCTGTCGCGCAGCACACAGGCCGCGCTGTGCAAGGCACTGTCGACGCTGCCAAGGTGCGCCAGGGCGTGGGGCTCCGGGCGTTTTGCGCACTGCTCGCGCAAGGCCTCCGCCAGGCGTTGTGCCGCGCCGTACCAGCAGGCGGCGATGCCGATGCCGCCTTGCCAGAAGCCCGGGCGCGCCAAATAGTCCCCAGGCTTGCCGATGGCCAGGCCAACGGCGTCCTGGAAAAGCACTTCAACACTGCCCGTAGCGGCCATGCCCACGGCGGCCCAGCCCTCATCGGTGACGGTTACGCCGGGCTGGTGCATTTGCACTGCAACCAGTTGCTGGCGATCCTCTTCATCCCACGCCGTGAGCAACCCGTGGCTGACCACCGCCGCGCCCGAGCACCAGGCCTTGCGGCCCTCCAGCCGCACACGTTGGCCGTCACGCCGGATCCGCACCTTGGCGGTGGGCGGCTCGGCCGCCCACATGCCCCACGTGCTGCCAACCGGCGGCAAGGGGCTGTCGAGTTCAGCGATGATCGCCAGGGCGTCAGTGTGGCCCTCGAACAACTTGCACAACCGCAGGTCATGGCCGGCGACTTGCGCCAGCCGGCTGAAGCGTTCCAACGTTTGCCCGCTGCCCGGCAAGGGCAACTGATCCAGGCCTTCCTCCACCAAAGCCCTCAGCGCAGCGCCGAGGGCCTGGGTGTCCGGGTAATCCCGGTAGCCGCGAAGAAACTCATGCAAGGCCATGTCACACCTCGTCCTCATGCTGCAATTCAAACAGCAGCAGCGAACGCCCGGTGACCGCGTATTCGTGATCGAAATCGAAGCGTTCCTGGCCACGCACTGCCGGCTGGTTGGTGTCGAGCATGCAGGTCCAGAAGCCGCCATCCGGCACCGGTGGCAGGCGGAAATTGACCATGTCGTGGTGGGCATTGACCACCAGCAACAACGTGGCATCGGCCCCCGGGCGGCGAATCCCGGTTTCCTGGGCGCGGCCATCCATCAGCATGCCCAGGCAACGGCCATGGCTGTCCTGCCATTGCTCGATGGTCATTTCATCGCCGCTCGGCGCGAGCCAGGTGACGTCCTTGACCCCGATATCTTCGTTGTAGTCGCCCACCAGGAAGCGCCCGCGACGCAGGATCGGGTACGCCAGGCGCAACTTGATCAGGCGCTTGACGAACTTGAGCAGGGCCTTGCCGTCTTCATCCAGTTCCCAATTGATCCAGCCGATCTCGCTGTCCTGGCAGTAGGCGTTGTTGTTGCCGTGCTGGGTCCGGGCGAACTCGTCACCGGCTACCAGCATTGGCGTGCCCTGGGCCAGCAGCAGGGTGGCGAAGAAATTGCGCATCTGGCGCAGGCGCAGCGCGTTGATTTCCGGGTCGTCGGTAGGGCCTTCGACACCGTGGTTCCACGACAGGTTGTTGTTGCTGCCGTCCTGGTTGTTCTCGTCGTTGGCTTCGTTGTGTTTGTCGTTGTAGGACACCAGGTCGTGCAGGGTGAAACCGTCGTGGGCGGTGATGAAGTTCACCGAGCTGTACGGCCGGCGGCCGCGCTGGTTGAACATCTCGCCCGAGGCGGTCATGCGTCCGGCGAAGTCGGCCAGTTGGCCGTCGTCACCTTTCCAGAACGAGCGCACGGTGTCGCGGAAACGGTCGTTCCATTCCACCCAGCCCGGCGGGAAACCGCCGACCTGATAGCCGCCGGGTCCACAGTCCCAGGGCTCGGCAATCATTTTCACCTGGCGCAGCACCGGGTCCTGGCGGCAGGCCACGAGGAAGCTGTGGCGCTCGTCGAAACCGTCGCGGTAGCGGCCAAGGATGGTCGCCAGGTCGAAGCGGAAACCGTCGACATGCATCTCGGTCGCCCAGTAGCGCAACGAGTCGGTGACCATTTGCAGCACGCACGGGTGGCTCAGGTCGAGGGTGTTGCCGGTGCCGGAATCGTTGATGTAGAAGCGCTTGTCATCGGGCATCAGGCGGTAGTACGAGGCGTTGTCGATGCCGCGCATGGACAGCGTCGGGCCTTGCTCGTTGCCTTCGGCGGTGTGGTTGTAGACCACGTCCAGGATCACTTCCAGCTTGGCTTCGTGCAGGTGCGCGACCATTTCCTTGAACTCGGCGATCTTGCCGCTGGCCAGGTAGCGCGGGTCCGGGGCGAAGAAGGCGATGCTGTTGTAGCCCCAGTAGTTGGTCATGCCTTTTTGCAGCAGGTGCTGGTCGTTGACGAAGGCGTGCACCGGCAGCAACTCGACCGATGACACACCCAACTGGCGAATGTGCTTGAGCACATCGTCGACCATCAGCCCGGCGCAGGTGCCGCGTACTTCCTCAGGCACCGAAGGATGGCGCATGGTGATGCCGCGCAGGTGGGTTTCATAAATGATCGTGCGATCCCACGGCGTGCGCACTGGCTGGTCGTTGCCCCAGGTGTGGGCCGGGTCGATGACTTTGCACTTGGGCACGAAGGGCGCGCTGTCGCGTTCGTCGAAACTGAGGTCGGCGTCCGGATGGCCGATGGTGTAGCCAAACAGGGCCTCGGACCATTTGAGCTCGCCCACCAGCTGTTTGGCGTAGGGGTCGATCAGCAATTTGTTGTGGTTGAAGCGATGACCATTGGCCGGGTCATAGGGACCGTACACGCGGTAGCCGTAGATCAGCCCGGGGTGGGCGTCGGGCAGGTAGCCGTGGAAGGTCTCGTCGGTGTATTCCGGCAGTTCGATGCGCTCCAGCTCGACTTCGCCGCTGTCGTCGAAGATGCACAGTTCGACTTTGGTGGCGTTGGCCGAGAACAGCGCAAAGTTGACCCCCAGACCGTCCCAGGTCGCGCCGAGAGGGAAGGGCAAACCTTCACGAATCCGCGACGGCTCGTTTTCCGGCGTCGAGTTGGGCTTGTTGGGTTTGCTCATTGAGATGCTCCTGCAAAAGGGTTTTTCCGGGCCGAACGGGGCCATTCCGGCATGATGCCGGGTAGATATCGGTAGTTGGATAGCCTCCTGCGGTGCGGGCGCACCTGCAGGAGGATCTTTGGGTCAGGGTGCCTTGGGCTTCTTCGCAGCAGGCTTCTTCGCCGCCGGCACTGCGCTTGGCTTGGCTGCCGGTTTGGGCGCTGCCGCTGCGGGCTTGGCTTTAGGCTTGGCCTTGGCGGCGGCCTTCGGTGCCTTGGATGGCGTCAGCGCTTCGGCTTCCGCCAGTTTGCGCGCCATTTCCCAGTGTCGTGCGTCCTCGCCATGGGGTTTACCTTCAGATTCCCAGATCTGATGCGCCAGTTCGCGGATACGTTTGTCTTCAGTACTCATCGCAATGCTCCTCACAGAAAATTTCAGCTTTCTTGATCATCAGGATTGATAAAGACATTGACCGGGAAATCCCCCAGGGCAGCGCTGATCATGAGCTCCTTGTTTGGTGTGACTGCGCCTGTTCGGAAAAGTCCCTTCCAATTTTGGGTTGGAGCGGCGAACGGTAATCGGACCCGGGTATCGCCCCAAATCTGCGCGTTGATCAGGGGATACACACCGTTTTCAAGCAGCCGGTGAGGCCAGCGTGGCACCACCACCAGCAGCTGTTTGCCCTGGTATTCGCGGTAGAAAGCGACCACCCGCTCGGCGTGTTCGCCCACCACTTCCAGAGGCTCGTACGTGCCCTGGCGAAACAGTTGCGGATGCGCCTTGCGCAACCCCAGGACCTGGCTGATCAACGCCTGTTTTATACGCCCGTCATGCCAGTTGAACATCAGCTCGCCGATGTCCGGCGGCGTGTGCAGCCCCTGTTGCCGTGCGGGGTAGTCCACCGGGCGGCGGTTGTCAGGGTCTACCAATGTGAAGTCCCAGAACTCATCGCCCTGGTACAGGTCCGGCACGCCCGGCACGGTGAGGCGAAGCAAGGATTGCGCCAGCCCGTTGAGCGCGCCGGCCGGGGCGATGGCCTGGGCGGCCTCGCCGATGGCATCGCGCAGGGTCTTGCCGGCGTCCTCCAGCAGCAGCCGTGACAGGAACGCTTCGACACCTTGCTCGTACAACTCGTTGGGTGCGCTCCAGCTGCTGTTGAGCTTGGCTTCACGCAGGGCTTTTTGCTGCCACTGCCACAGGCGCTGGTGATAGTCCGCCAGGCCCTCGGTATCGTCGCGGTGCAGGTCCAGCGGCCAACTGCCCAGCAGCACCTGATAGAGGATCAGTTCGTCACCCGCGGACGGCGTGTTGGCATCGCTGCGCAGGCGGGCGGCGAGGGGGCGCCATTGCTCCACCTGCTCGGCATACCAGTCGGCGGCCTCGCTGAGCACTGCCAGGCGCGCACGGGTATCTTCGCCGCGCTTGTGGTCGTGGGTGGCGGTGGCCAGCAGGTTGTCGGGGAAGGTGCGCAGTCGTTGCTGGTTGACCGCGTGGAAGTCTTCCAGCGGGGCGCTGAATTGTTCGGTGCTGAAACCCACGTCATTGCGCGACAACAACACACCCGAGCGGTAGAACGCAGTGTCTTCCACGGCCTTGGCCGCCGCCGGCGAGGTCAGTTGCTGGAAGCGTACGCAGGCGTGCTTGAGCATCTTGCGTTTGCGGCCCAGGGGGCGGTCGCGCCAGGGTTGGCCGCCGAGCCATTTTTCCAGGTAGTCGAGCACCGGCCAGTCGCCTTCGCTCAAGGTGCTGCGGGCACCGGCCAGGGCTTGCAGGAAAAACACGTCATCCAGTTCGCTGCGGCCCCGGGCGCTGATGTAGGTGCGGTACACCGGGAAATGCACGATCAGTTCCTGCAACGCGCGGCGAATTGCACCCAGGGTCAGGTCGCGGCTCATCACATCGTCCCGGGCCACTTGCAGCAGGGCCTGGGCCACACTTTCAAAATCCCCGGCCAGGGAACCGTTGAGGATCTGCTGCCGGGCCAGCCAGGCTTCTTCGATAAATGAAGACGGGCGTTCGGTGTGGCGGGTCCATAACTCGGCCAGGGGTTCGAAGCCCTTCGGGTCATGTTGCAGCAATGACAGCTGGTTCATGAATTCGTAGCCGGTGGTGCCGTCCACGCGCCAGTCTTCACGCAAGGTTTCGCCTTCGCCGAGGATCTTCTCGACGAAGATCGGCAAGTGCCGCCCACTCGCCAGCGAGTCCACCCGGCGGCGCAGCTTGCGGCAGTAACCGCGCGGGTCGGCGAGGCCGTCGATGTGGTCGATGCGCAGGCCGTCGATCAGGCCTTCGCTGATCAGCTGGAAGATCTTGCCGTGGGTCGCTTCGAACACCGCGCTGCGTTCAACCCGCAGGCCGCCCAGCTCGTTGACGTCGAAGAACCGCCGCCAGTTGATATCGTCCGCTGCCGTACGCCAGCTGGCCAGGCGATAGCTTTGTTGTTCCAGCAGGTGGTGCAGGCGGGCGAAACCTTCGGGCTGGCGGGCGTCGTAGAGGTCGAGGTTCGCTTCGATGGCCTTCAGGGTTTCGGGGGCGCGGGCGGCCTCGATCAGTTCCTGTTTCAGCGCGGCGGCCTGGGGATAGGCGTCCGGCTGGTAGGCCAGGCTGCTGAAGCGATCGGCCAGTGACTTGACGGGCACCAGCTCGCCGTATTCCCGCGGGCAGATCGGGAAGCGATGTTCGTAATGCTCGACGTAGAAGCTGCCGTGCTGCGGGTCGAAGCGCAGCGGCAGGGCACCCGACTGCAGGGCTTCGCCGTAGTCGCTGCCAAGGAACGGCATCAGCAGTTGGCCCTTGAGCAGCGGGTCTGGCGAGTGCCATTGAATGTCGAAGAATTCGCTGTAGGGGCTCAGTCGACCCCATTCCAGCAAGTCCAGCCACCACAGATTATCGGCACCGCCGACGGCCATGTGGTTGGACACGATATCGAGGATCAGCCCCATGTCATGTTCGCGCAACGCCGCAACCAATCGCCGCAGCGCCGGTTCGCCGCCCAGCTCGGGATTGACGGAGGTGGGATCGACCACGTCATAGCCGTGCATCGAACCGGCGCGGGCGCTCAGCAATGGCGAGGCGTAGAGGTGGCTGATGCCCAGTTCGGCGAAGTACGGCACCAGCGGCACGGCGTCGTCGAGGGTGAAGCCCTTATGAAATTGCAGGCGCTGGGTAGCCCGAAGCGTCAATGCTTTCATCGGTCACGCTCTTGGGCCTGGATGCGCGCCACGGCCAGCAGCTCAAGGCGGCGGGCGGCATTGTCGTCATCGAGCAGGGTGGCGGCATCGCCCGGCAGGCGGCGGCGCCAGTTCGGGTGGGTGTCGGTGGTGCCGGGCAGGTTGGATTGTTCCTCGACCCCCAGGGCGTCCTCCAGCGGCAGCAATACCAAGGGTGCACGGGTGTGGCCCAGGTAGCGCACGCTGGCGTCGATGACGTGGTCGGTTTCGTTGCGCACTTCGTCGATGAAGTTCTGCGGGTCCTGGCTCAAGGCCTGGCGCAGTGCCTGGCGTTCCCGCAGGCGGTGTTCGCTCCATTGCTCGACGGTGGGTGCATCGATCAGGCCCAGCTGGATATTCCAGTCGATATCGCGGCTGTGCCACCAACCGTTGAGGGTCGGCAGGTCGTGGGTGCTGGTGGTGGCCAGCGCGTTGTCCGGCCAATCGAGGATCGGCTTGAACTGGCCGCCGTGGTCTTGTTCGAACAGCAGCACGCGCATGCCGAGGATCGAGCGCGCGATGAGTTTTTCCTGCAGGCCGTCGGGTACGGTGCCGAGGTCTTCACCGAGGACGATCGCCTGGTGACGGCTCGACTCCAGGGCCAACAGCCGCAGCAGGTCATCCACCGGGTAATACAGGTAGGCGCCGTCTCGTGGCGAGGCGTCCATCGGGATCACCCACAGGCGTTGCAGGCCCATCACATGGTCGATGCGCAAGCCGCCGGCGTGGGCGAAGTTGGCCCGCAGCATTTCGATAAACGCGCGAAAGCCGTTGCGCTTGAGGCCTTCAGGGGAAAACGCGGAGATACCCCAGCCCTGGCCGGCACGGTTGAGGATGTCAGGTGGCGCACCCACGGTCAGTTCCGCCAACAGTTCATCCTGGCGGCTCCAGGCCTGGCTGCCGCCGCCGTCGGCGCCCACTGCGAGGTCGGCGATCAGGCCGACACCCATGCCGCTGCCGCGCGCCGCTTGTTGCGCGCGTTCCAGGCACCGGGCAATCAGCCATTGGCTGAAGGCGTAGAAGCCGATTTCGTCCCGATTGGCTTCGGCAAATTGCACCAGGGCCGGGCTTTGCGGGCTGTGCCAGTCCTCTGGCCAGTGGCGCCAGTCGAGGCTCTCGCCGTTGGCCGCGCGTTCGGCTTGTACGGCTTCGAAGCGGCAGTGGTTTTCCAGGGCTTCACCGCCAGCCTGGCGGAAGCTCAGGAAGTCGGCATGTTGCGGGTGGTCGCCCTGGCGGAAGTCGTCATACAGGGTGCGCAACAGGCGCTGCTTGGCTTTGGCCGCGGCCGGCCAGTCGATCAGGCTTTGTTGCTCAAGGTCATTCAATTCGTCGGCCAGCCCGCTGGCTTCGATGGCAGTTTGCACCGCACGTTCGCCGAGGATGCAGCCGGGGGACGCGTACAAACTGTTGAGGAACAGGCGGCTGGACGGGGAATAGGGGCTGAAGCGCTCGGTGTCGGCGCTGAACATCGCGTGCATCGGGCTGATGGCCAGGGCGTCGGCGCCGCGTTCGGCGGCGGCGCGGGCCAGTTGTTCCAGGGCCTGGGTATCGCCAAAGCCGCCGTCGCCGCTGCGGCGCAGGGAATACAGCTGGGCGCTCAGGCCCCAGGCGCGGGCGGTCTGGGTGTCGACCGCTTCTGCAACGGTGTAGCAATGCGTCGGTGCCACGGCCAGGGTGAAATGCTGGTCGGCAATATGCACTTGTTGGTAGCCGACCGGAATCGAGCCGGGCAACACCGCGTTCTCGTCCAGGCTCAGGTCCAGCACACTGGAATCCTCGAGGTGAACCTGGCACGGCGTACCGGGGGCGAAGTAGCGCGCCAGGTCCAGGCCGGCGCCGCTGTCGACGGTCATCAGGGGCGGCAGGTGCTTGTCTTGTTGCACGCGTTCGAGTTCCAGCAGGCTGGCTTCGATCTCGGCGTCGCTGTCGGCCGGGTGGCCCAGGCCTTTGAGCACGGCGCGCAGGGCGTCGGGCTTTACATGTTGCGGGCGGCCATTCGCGTCGATCCAATCGACGGCCAGGCCCGCTCGGCTGGCGAGTATTTCCAATTGCGCGTCGCTCAAGGGTGCTCTCCAACAGGGGAATGGGTGAGGCTGACGCGGGCGCTGAGGGGAGCCAATTGTTCGGCCCCGCTGGCCTGCGTCACAAATAGGAGGTGCTCGGCAGCCGGGTAGTTCAGAGAATCGGCGCTCAGGTTGAGGTCGATCTGCAACAGGCTGCCATTGCCCAGGCGCCAGCGCGCCGTGACCGCGCCCTCCGCCAGCTCGTGCGCACCCAGGGCCATGCTGCCGGGCAGGTGCGGCACGATATGTTGGTGGCGCAGGCTCAACAGGTGCCGGTAGAGCTGCGAGTCGCCGCAGTCGGCGAGGGCGGGTGCCGAGCGGCGGAAGGTCTGCAGGGAGTTGGGGTCGGGAATGCGTTCGCGGCGTTCGGGGTCGCTGAACGCGGCGAAGTCGGCAAACTCATTGCGCCGGCCTTCACGTACCGCCTCGGCCAGTTCGCCGTGATGGTCGGTGAAGAACAGGAACGGCTCCTCGGCGTTGACTTCATCGCCCATGAACATCAGCGGGATCATCGGCGACATCAGCAGCAAGGTCGTCGCGGCGCTCAGGGCCTGGGGCGAACACAGTTGATGCAGGCGTTCGCCCAGGGCGCGGTTGCCGATCTGGTCGTGGTTCTGCAGGAACAGCACAAAGGCGCTGGGCGGCAGGTGTCCGCTGGGCTCGCCGCGCGTGTGGCCGTGGCGCGTGGTGTGGCCCTGGTAGATAAATCCTTCGCTCAGGCAGCGCGCCAGTTTTCCCGTGGGGTCCTGGGCGAAATCGCTGTAGTAGGCGTCGGTTTCGCCGGTGAGCAGCACGTGCAGGGCGTTGTGGCCGTCATCGTTCCACTGGGCGTCGAAACCGCTTTCCAGCAGGCTGGCCTGGTTGAATTCGTTTTCCAGCACCAGCCACACATGCCGCCCCGTGTCGACTTGCTGGCGTACTTTTTGCGCCAGCTCCTGCAGAAATTCGGGATCGTTGATGGCGTGCACGGCGTCCAGGCGCAGGCCGTCGAAGCGGTATTCCAGCAGCCACATCAGGGCGTTGTCGATGAAGAAATCCCGGACCTCCCGGCGATCAAAGTCGATGCCCGCGCCCCAGGGCGTGTGCACGTCTTCGCGAAAGAAACCCTTGGCGTAGGTGCCGAGGTAGTTGCCGTCGGGGCCGAAGTGGTTGTAGACCACATCGAGGATTACCGCGAGGCCATAGTGGTGCGCACTGTCGATCAGCTGTTTGAGCTGCTCGGGCGAACCGTAGGAGGATTGGGGAGCGTAGGGCAGGACACCGTCGTAACCCCAGTTGCGTTCGCCGGGGAATTGCGCGATGGGCATCAGCTCAATGGCGGTGACCCCCAGTTCGGCGAGGCGCGGCAGTTGTTTCTCGACCTCGGCGTAGCCCCCCAGTACGCCCACGTGTATCTCGTAGATCACCGCTTCGTGCCACGGCCGGCCTTGCCAGTGGCTTTGGCGCCACTGATAGGCCAGGGGGTCGACCACCACGCTGAAGCCGTGAACGTCCGTGGCCTGTGCCCGGGAAGCCGGGTCGGGAACGTCCTGTTCGCCGTCGATGTTGTAGCGGTAGCGGGTGCCCGGCGGGCATTGCAGCTGCACCACAAACCAGCCATCGGCCTGGGGCAGCATCGCTACCGATTTTCCTTCCTCAAATTCAACGCTGACATAAAACGCGTCTGGCGCCCATAACGCGAAGCGGGTGTGTTCCGCATCCAGCATGATCGCGCCGTGGGGCCAGGTTTCCAGAGTCCGTGACGGCATCTATGAAGACCTCTTTTTACTGTTTCCCCGATCTTCCCAGCGCTTTCGCTACCAGTTGCTCATAAAGTTCGGCATAGGGTTCCACTGCCTGGCACCAGTTGAACGGTGCGGCCATAGCCCGGCAACGCATGGCGTTGAGCAAGCCTGGGAAGGCGAAGACCTTGAATGCGCGGCTCAGGGCCGCTTCGTAGCTTTCGACAGTGGATTCGTTGAACAGGAAACCGGTGACGCCATCCTCGATGGTGTCGGCCAGGCCGCCGGTGTTACGTGCAACCGGCAACGAGCCGAAGCGCTGGGCATACATCTGGCTCAGGCCGCACGGTTCATAACGGGACGGCATCAGCAGGAAGTCGCTGCCGGCGAACATGCGGCGCGCGTCGGTCTCGTTGAAGCCGATGCGCACGCCGATCTGGCCGGGAAAGCGCAGGGCCAGGGCACGCATGGCTTGTTCTTCTTCCGGCTCACCACGGCCGATGATCGCGATCTGGCCGCCATTTTCGACGATGAAACTGGCGACCGCCTCGGTCAGGTCCAGGCCTTTCTGGTAGACCAGGCGCGATACCACGGCGAACAGCGGGCCGGTGGAGTCGTGCAAGCCAAACAGGTTGCGCACATGGGCGGCGTTCTGTGCCTTGCCTTCCCAGTCACCAATGTTGAAAGGGTGGGTCAGGTGCGGGTCGGTGGACGACTCCCAGCTTTCATCAATGCCGTTGGGAATGCCGCTGAGCAAGCCTTGCTGGGTCTTGCTGGCGAGAAAGCCATCCAGACCGCAGCCAAATTCGGGGGTGGTGATTTCCTGGGCGTAGGTGGCGCTGACCGTGGTGATATGGCTGGAATACGCCATGCCGGCCTTGAGGAATGACAGCTTGCCGTAAAACTCCATGCCTTCTTGCTGCAAGGCGTGTTCGGGAATCCCCAGTTCCGGGCACGAGGCCAGGCTGACCACGCCCTGGTAGGCGAGGTTATGAATGGTGAACAGCGTTGGAGTGCGTGACCCACGCCAGTGCATATAGGCTGGCGCCAGGCCTGCTGGCCAGTCATGGGCGTGCACCAGGTCCGGGCACCAGTGGATCTGCGCCAGGTTGGCGGCAATATCGGCGGCGGCCAGGCCCAGGCGGGCGAAGCGGATATGGTTGTCGGGCCAGTCACGGCCGTTGTTGGCGCCGTAGGGCGTGCCTTCGCGCTCATAGAGCTCGGGGCAGATCAGCACGTAGATGACCAGGCCGTCCTTGAGGTCCATGCGTCCGATCTTGCACGGCGGCAGCGCAGCGTGGCCGCCCAGCTCGCCGATGATATGGATGGGGTTGTCGCTTTCCAGCACCTGCGGGTAGCCGGGGATCAGCACGCGCACATCGTGCAGGTGCGCCATGGCGCGGGGCAGGGCGGCGGATACGTCGCCCAGGCCGCCGGTTTTCACCAGGTCGGCCAGTTCGGAAGTGACAAACAGCACTTTTTTGCGATTGGGATTCACACGTGGGACCGGCCGCACCGTGTTGGGAAGGTCGGCCAATGAGGTCGGCCCGCCAACCGGCTGACTAAAACGCTCTCCCTGAGTATCTACAGCGGCACTGATCATAGTTCTCTCCCGAGTTCTGGTCGGCTGATGGCATATGGCAATCAGCGAAGGTTGACCGCGTCCTGCGGCCAGGCGCACAAGCGCTACACAGACTGGCAAGCCTTATGCCAGTTGTGCTGGAGTCTTAAATAGAGTGGATGGACGGGCGTTCGGTGGGAACCGTCAGCACTCGCCTTACCTTAAACCTGACCTGTGGCAGAGTTGGAAAGTTTCGATTTTTTGCGGGGTTTTTGTTTTGGATCGGACCCATCGGTCATGAGTCTAGGACAGATCCCAGAGCCTGTGGGGTCTGTGGGGTATTTTTGTAGGACAAATTTTTTTCATGAGCCCCGTAGCAGCTGTCGAGCGCGCTCCGGTTCAGGATCGGCAGTGCGCCCGACGCAGCCTCGCTGGGGCTCGACAGCTGCTACGGGGGGAGTGGGAGGTGAAATGTGTGCACTAGCTTAGTGCGCGAAGGGGCACTCCTTTGGCCCAGGCCTGGATGTCTTCGATCATCTGCTGGTAGAACTGGCGGTAGTTCTGCTCGCTGACGTACCCCACATGAGGGGTGGCCAATACGTTGGGCAACTGGCGGAATGGATGCCCGGCTGGCAGCGGCTCCTGGGCGTACACGTCCAGTGCCGCGCCCGCCAGCCGGCCATTGGCCAGGGCGTCAATCAAGGCGGCCTCATCGACAATCGGCCCGCGTGCCGTGTTCACCAGATGCGCCGAAGGTTTCATCCAGCCCAACGCTTCGGCGTCCACCAGCCCGCGGCTGCGGTCGCTGAGCACCAGGTGAATCGACAACACGTCCGCCTGTTCAAACAACTCGCGCTTGCTGACCCAGGTCACGCCGCTTTCGGCAGCGCGCTCTGGAGTAAGGTTTTCGCTCCAGGCAATCACGCGCATGCCGAAGGCCTGGCCAAATTTGGCGACCTTCTGGCCAATGCTGCCCAGCCCGAGAATCCCCAGGGTCTTGCCGTACAAATCGCCGCCCAGGCCCACTTGCCAACCCCCGGCGCGCAGGGAATTGGCTTCGGCCAGCAGGTTGCGGGTGGACGCCATGATCAGTGCCCAGGTCAGTTCCGGGGCCGCGTGCTTGTAACTGTCAGTGCCGCCTACCTGGATACCCAGGGCCTTGGCCGCAGGAATGTCGATGGCGGCGTTGCGCATGCCGCCGGTCACCAGCAACTTGAGCCTGGGCAAACCTTGCAACAGAGCCTGGTCGAAGGTGGTGCGTTCGCGCATCACGCAGATCACCTCGAAGCCCTGCAAGCGTTCGATCAGCGTGGCGGTGTCCGCCGGGTAATCGTGGAGGAAGTGCACCTGGCCGACCGACGCCAGGACTGACCAGTCCACCACGCCACTGGCCACATTCTGCCAATCATCAATCACTGCGATCTGTACCGACATTCACGCATGCCTCGAAAAAGGTTGGATTAAAGGGCGTTCAGCCCTTGCAACAGTGCCTTGTGAAACTGTGCCGGCTCTTCCATTTGCGGTGCATGGCCCAGGCCCGGGAATTCCACCAGGGTGGCGTGGGGAATCAGCTTGGCCACTTGCTTGCCCAGCACCGCGTAGTTGCCGACCTTCGCCTTGACCGCCGGTGGCGCCAGGTCTTTGCCAATGGCGGTGTTGTCGGAGGTGCCGATCAGCAGCAGGGTGGGCATCTGCAGGTCCTTGAACTCGTAGTACACCGGCTGGGTGAAGATCATGTCGTAAATCAGCGCCGAGTTCCACGCCACCTGGGTGTGGCCGGGGCCTTTGTTCATGCCGGCGAGCATATCGACCCAGCGGTCGTATTCAGGCTTCCAGCGGCCGACGTAGTAGGTGTCGAGCTCGTATTTGCGGATGCCTTCGGCGGTCAGTTTCAACTCGCGCTCGTACCATTGGTCAACGCTGCGGTAGGGCACGCCGATGGCCTTCCAGTCCTCCAGGCCAATCGGGTTTACCAGTGCAAGTTGTTCGGTTTGCTGCGGATAGAGCAGGGCGTAGCGTGTGGCAAGCATGCCGCCGGTGGAATGGCCGAGCAGGGTAGCCTTCTGAATACCAAGTTTTTCCAGGAGTTGATGGGTGTTGATCGCCAGTTGCTGGAAGCTGTACTGGTAATTGTCCGGCTTGCTGGAGGTGCAGAAACCGATCTGGTCGGGAGCGATCACCCGGTAGCCGGCGTCGCTCAGGGCCTTGATCGATTCATCCCAGGTGGCGCCGCAGAAGTTCTTGCCGTGCATCAGCACGATGCTGCGCCCGTTGGCCTTGCCTTTGGCCGGCACGTCCATGTAGCCCATCTGCAGGGATTTGCCCTGGGACTGGAAGGTGAAGTGCTCTACCGGGTACGGGTATTGGAAGCCTTGCAGCTCGGGGCCGTAGGTCGGACCTTCTTCGGCGGCGAAGGCGGGCAGGGCGCTGCCGAGCAACAGGCTGGCGACGCACAGAGAGCGGATCTTGGACATGGTTAGAGCTCCGGGAACAGTGCCCGGATGCTGTGGCGAGGGGATTAACGGGAGATTAAATCCAGTGCAGGGTGAGCATGGCCAGTACCCCGTAGCGCGCCCCTTTGGCCAGGGTCACCAGCACCAGGAACCGCCAGAACGGTTCGCGCATGACCCCGGCCACCAGGGTCAGCGGGTCACCAATGATCGGCACCCAACTGAGCAGCAACGACCAATGGCCCCAGCGCTGGTAGTGGGTACGGGCGTTTTCCAGGTGCCTGGGGCTGACCGGAAACCAGCGTCGATCCTTGAAGCGCTCGACCGAGCGGCCCAGCAGCCAGTTGACCACCGAGCCCAATACGTTGCCGGCCGTTGCAACCCCGAGCAGCAGCCACACGCTGTAATGCCCGCTGATCATCAGCCCCACCAGCACCGCCTCCGATTGCATCGGCAACAGCGTGGCGGCGCCGAAGGCGGCGAAAAACAGTCCCAGGTAACCGGCAAGCATCAATCAGCGTGCCGGATAGTCAGCCACTACCACGTCTTTGCCATCGCGGGTCAGGCCGATGACCTGATAGGCATCGCTGCTGCCGTCCATCTCCATGCCAGGCGAGCCCATGGGCATGCCCGGTGCCGCAATGCCCAGCAAGTCGTCGCGCTTGCGCAGGGCCAAGACCTGGTCGGCTGGCACATGGCCTTCGACGAACTTGCCGTCGATCACGCCGGTATGGCAAGACGCCAGGCGTGGCGCCACGCCCAGGCGCTGCTTGACCTCGCTCATGTTGCTTTCCACATGGTCGTTGACCTTGAACCCGTTGCTTTCCAGGTGGGCAATCCACTTTTTGCAGCAACCGCAGTTGGCATCACGGTGCACGTCAATCGGGATCAGCTCGGCAGCCTGGGCCAGGGTGCTCATGAGCAGGGCCGACAGTGCGGCCAGTCGCAGGGTGGTTTTCATCGTCATCTCATCGGATAAAGGGCAACAGCGGGGCATTCTCCCTGCTTTTTGGAAAAGGGTTTCCCGGGTGTGTTACGAAGTTTTACGAAAAACCGACAGCACCAGAATAACCGCCTGGTGCTGTCGGAAAACTGAGAGGGATATGACGGTTTTGTCAGGCTGGCGGGGATTCCAGGCGCTGCTTGAGCTGATCAAGGGCCTGGTTGGACAGTGCGATCATGCGCTCATGCAGGGTGGTCAGTTGCAGTTCGGTTTCATAGGTGAGGATGCGCTTGAACAGCGTGCCGTTGCCCTGTACTTGCAGCAGATAATGAATACAGCCATCGACCGCCAATGAGGTGAACGCGGTCTTGAACTCCCGCGGTCGCTGCGCAATCTGCACGCGATAGCTCATGGGAACCCGCACACCCAGCAGGTCGATGGTTTCAGTGAAACGATGACCGGCAGGCAATGAGCCGGCGATACCGGTGTCGGCGCCCAGGGATGTCGGATGCCATTCATGCCAGCGATCCGGTTGGGTAACGTAGTCGTAAACATCGTCGATAGAGGCTTGTATATAGCGTTCCTGACTGATCCGCTCCAGACGGATCGGGTGCTCAACTGCGTGCATGACACACCTCCTGTGTGGCGGAGCGAACTGTCAGAATAGTCCGGCTCCCGCGCATTGCACGGGAGCTTTCAGGCTATTTTTTCAACGCACCTTGAAGCGACCCATCAATGCAATAACCCGGCCATTGGCATCCAGCAGGCTCTGGGTGTTGTGCTCCGTGGCGTGGCCGCTTTGCACCAGCTCTTCGACCATGTGGCGGATGTGCACCATGCTGCGGTTGATTTCCTCGGTCACTGCGCTTTGCTGTTCGGCGGCGGTGGCGATCTGGGTGCTGAGGTTGTTGATATGGCTGACGGAGCCGGCCATCTCGTCCAATCCCGTGTTCACCCGGGCCGTGGCGTCAGCCGCAGACTGGCAGCTGGCCTGGGTGGCTTCCATGGCCGTCACCGAGGAACTCACGCCCGTGGTCAGGCGCGCCAGCATCTCATTGATCTGCGAGGTGCTGGCCTGGGTGCGGGCGGCGAGGGCGCGGACTTCGTCGGCCACCACCGCAAAACCCCGGCCTTGTTCGCCGGCCCGGGCGGCTTCGATGGCCGCGTTGAGTGCCAGCAGGTTGGTCTGGCCGGCGATGGCGCCGATCACGCCGAGGGTTTCGGTGATGCGGGCGGCATCCTGGCGCATGTTTTCCACGGTGTGGGTGGCGCTGGAGACCTCGCCGATCAACGCGCTGACGCTGCGGGAAGCTTCGCCGACCACCACCCGCGAACGGTCGGCGTGCTCGTTGGCGCGCTGGGTGAACGCAGCCGTTTCGGCGGCGTTCTCGGCCACGGTGTCGGCGGTGGAACTCATCTCGGTGATGGCCGTGACGGTCTGGTCGGTTTCCGAGGCATGGCGGACCAGGATCTGGTTGGTCTGGGCCGACGTCTGCTGCAATTGCGCCAGGCTCGACGACATGGCGCCGGTGGCGAGGGTCACTTCTCCAATCATGTTTTGCAGGTAGACGATAAAGCGGTTCACCGAATGGCCAATCGCCCCCAGTTCATCCTCGGCGCGGATGGTGATGCGCCGGGTCAGGTCGGCATCGCCGTTGGACAGTGCGTCGATATTGGTCTTCAGCGCGGTCATCCGGTGCACCAGCTGGCGGATGGCGTACACCGCCAACAGCACCAACAGCAGGATCATCGGGATTTGCAGCATCGCCAACGTGCCCAGTACGTCATCACGTTGGGCGGTGATCAGCGAGGTCGGCAGCGCAGTGGCGAGGAACCACGGGGTGCCTTCGATCGGGCGCATGAAGAACGTGCTGGCCACGCCCTGGTTGTCGAACTCGCTGCGTTGCAGGGTTTGATCACGATGGGCCAGGCCGGCGCTGACCTGGGCGGCAAAGGCCGAGGTGCCGGCCAATTCGCTGATGTTCTTCAACACCACGGGGCCGCTGATGCGCGTGCTGTTGCTGATGATCTTGCCGTCGCCTTCGACGATCAGCATTTGCCCGCCGAGGTCTTTTTCCTTGCTGGCCACCAGGTCATTGAAGAAACCCAGGGTCACGTCGATGGTGGCGACGCCATAGGCTGCGCCGTCACGCTGGATCGCCATCGCGCAGTTGGTGCGTGGCTCCTGGCTGGCGTCATCCTTGTAGGCCGCCGCCCAGGCGCACTGGCCGCGGGGCGAAGCGAGGCCGCCCTTGTACCAGCTCTGGTCGTAGTAGTTGGGGGCCGCGTCGCTGTTCCAGAAGGTGTTCACCGCCAGCTTGCCCGAGGCATCGCGGTGCCAGAAGGTGCTGTGCTTGTTGCGCCCCGGCGTGCGCTGGTTGGGCAGGGGCCAGATGCCGCCGCCGAACACTTTCAATTCGCCGTACTGGTCCACCAGGCCTGGCAGCACCTTGTCGATGGCGTCGCTGTCCAGCAGCGGGATGGTTTGGGTGATGCTGCGTTGCTGGGCCTGAACCTTGTTCAGCTCGCCCTGGATCTGCTCGGCCACTTCGGCAATACGATTGAGGGCCACCTGTTCTTCGGTGTGGCGCAGCTTGGGGGCCACCAACTGTCCGATGCCCACCACCGTCAAGACGAATAACAACAGGACGAACAGCACCAGGAACAGGGTGTAGCGGGCTTGGATAGAGCGCAATGAGGGCATGGGGTCGTCCTTACGAAGCGTTTATTGTGCGACGCGGCTTTGTTAGAGCTTCGAAGGGCTATCGGCTTGGGACGGGCGAGCTTGAGGCACTATCGTGCAAGAAAACCCAGGGCAGGGATTTAAGGCGCGGAGCTGGCGAGCCAGCCCCGATCCGGCGTGGCAGGATTATTTGTCCAGCATCTGCATGACCGCTTCCGGGTAGCGCAGCCCGGCTGTGGCGTTGGCCGGGAAGATCGCCTCCAGCGCCGCCAACTCGGTCGGGCTGAGCTTGACCTCCAGTGCCGCGACGTTCTCTTCCAGGTATTTGCGTTGCTTGGTCCCCGGGATCGGGATCAGGTAATCCCCTTGCGCCAGCACCCAGGCCAACGCCAGTTGCCCGGCGGTCACGCCCTTGTCGGCAGCCAGGGCTTGTACCTGTTTCACCAGCAGCAGGTTCTTCGCAAAGTTTTCACCCTGGAAACGCGGGCTGAACCGGCGATAGTCATCCGCCGCAAAGTCATCCGGGCTTTTCAGCGCGCCGGTCAGGAAGCCGCGGCCCAGTGGGCTGTAGGGCACAAACGCGATTCCCAGGCGTTGGCAGGCCGCGAGGCAACCGTTGTCTTCCTGATCACGGCTCCATAACGAATATTCGCTTTGCAGGGCGCTGATGGGATGCACCCTGTGAGCGCGCTCCAGGGTAGCCGCCGACGCTTCACTCAAGCCCAGGTAACGCACCTTGCCTTGCTTGACCAGTTCGGCCATGGCGCCAACGGTTTCTTCAATCGCCACTTCGGGGTCGATGCGGTGCTGGTAATACAGGTCCAGGGTTTCCACGCCCAGGCGCTTCAAGGTGCCGTCGATGGCCTCGCGAATGTATTCCGGGCGGCCGTTGACGCCACGCAGTGCCGGGTTCGCCGGGTCGCGCACGATGCCGAACTTGCTGGCGAGGAACACCTGGTCGCGCTTGCCGGCGATGGCTTTGCCAATCAGTTTTTCGTTGGTATGGGGGCCGTATATGTCGGCGGTGTCCAGCAGGTTGATCCCCAGTTCCAGGGCGCGGTGCAGAGTGGCGATGGCTTCGGTGGTGTCGGTGCCGGTGGTGTAGAAATCGGTCATGCCCATGCAGCCGAGGCCGATGGCGGACACCTGGGGACCGTTTTTACCGAGTTGACGTGTGTGCATGGGTCCAGCTCCTGTGTGGGAAGGCCTCCATTGTTGCCCTCGACAAAAGCGGGATAAACCGGCTAAAACCGCTATCACTATTATGAAATTCTAAATAATCCCTGAAGGAAACCGGCCCGTGGACCGTTTTAATGCGATGCGAGTGTTCGTGCGGATTGTCGAACTGGGCGGGTTTGCCAAGGCGGCTGACAGCCTGCAACTGCCGCGTGCCTCGGTGACCATCCTGATCAAGCAACTGGAGGCGCACCTGGGGGTGCAACTGTTGCAGCGCACCACACGCCAGGTCAGCCCGACCCTGGACGGTGCCGCCTACTACCAGCGTTGCGTGAGCCTGCTGGCGGACCTTGAGGAAACCGAGGCGGTATTCTCCACCAGCCGACGAAACCCGCGCGGCACGTTGCGTATCGATATGCCGTCCGGGATCGGGCGTTTCCTTGTGATTCCGGCAATGCCCGAGTTCACCACACGTTACCCGCAGATTGATCTGGAAATCGGCCTCAACGACCGCCCGGTGGACCTGATCCGCGAAGGCGTTGACTGCGTGTTGCGCGGCGGGCTGGCGCTGGACGAGTCGCTGGTGGCCCGGCCGCTGGCGATGATGGATCAGGTGACCTGCGCCAGTCCCGGCTACTTGCAGCAGTTCGGCGTGCCATCGACGCTGGATGAGTTGGCCGGCCATCAAGTGGTGGAGTATTTCTCCAGCACCAGCGGCAAACGCTATGGCCTGGAGTTTCAGATCGGCAGCGACATCCGCTTGGTCGACCTGCCCAAGCAAGTGGCGGTCAACAGTGCCGATGGTTACCTGGCGGCCTGTGAGGCGGGTTACGGCCTGGTACAGACGCCGTACTACCACGCCGTTCGCCAGTTGGAAGCGGGCACGCTGGTGGAGGTGCTGGCGCATCAGCCGCCGCCCAGGTTACCGCTGACGGCGCTGTACCCGCCGCATCGCCAGCTGTCGCAACGGGTGCGGGTGTTTGTCGATTGGCTGGTGGAGTTGTGTGCCCGGCCGGGCAATGGGTTGCAGCGTCAACCTTGAGCCTTGCGGTAGGCGCCGGGCTGGAAGCCGGTGACCTTATGGAAGGCCCGGGTAAACGCCGCCACCGATTGATAACCCACGGCGAGGGACACGTCCGCTACGGTCTGGTCCTGCTTGAACAGTTGGCAGGCGTGGCGCACACGCATCATCAGCAGCACTTGCCCCGGCGACTGCCCGCACAGTTCATTGAAGCGCTTGAAGAACGCCGAGCGCGACAGGCCGGTGCAGGCCGCCATGCTTTCCAGGGTCCAGGGCTCGGCCGGGCGTGCGATCAACTGCTCCAGCAGGTTGGCAAATGCCGGTTGCCGAGCCAGCGCCGCCAGGCCGCCGAGGTCGGTGTTGTCCAGCACCTGTTGGCGCAGCACATACAGGAACAGCAGGTGGCACAGGCGCTCCAGCAGGGCGGGCGAGGGCGCCGGCGTGCGCTCGCATTCGTGCAGGATCAGTTCGAACAGGTTGCGCGCGGCGGTCAGCGATGGATCACCGGCCCGCAGGATGATCCAGGCGGGCAGGGTGTCGACAATCATCGCCGACAGCCCGGACTGGAAGTGAAAGAACCCGCACACCAGGCCCACGCCGTCACTGGCTTGGCTGTCCAGTGGCAGCATCGGTTTGCGCGGGCATTCCTGGGCGCCGGTGGCGGTGCCATCGCTGGACAAGCGGTACGCCAGGTCCCGCAGCAGGAAGACTGCATCGCCGTTGTTCAATGGGTAAGGGGTCGGGTCGCCATCGATGTGCATCCAGCACTGCCCTTGCACCACCAGATGAAAACTCGCGCTTGCCAGGCCGTGGGTGCTGGCGTGCCAGTCGCCGCAGTAACGCCCGACGTGAAACAGGCTGGTGTTGAGTTCAAGGCTATCTAATAACCAATCGACGAGTGAACTGGACGAATTCATCTAACGGAAAGACTCTAGAGCAAGTAATCGCTACTTTAGACTATTGAGCGGATTTTTTATAACCAACAGACTTGGTACACGAATCCATGAGGAGACCACTCCATGTCCCGCGTACCGATGCTAACCCTGGAAACCGCTCCTGAGGCGGCCAAGCCCTTTCTGGAAAATGCCCTGAAGGGTTCCGGGTTCATCCCCAATCTGTTGGCGGTGCTGGCCAACGCCCCGGCAGCCCTGGAAACCTACATCACCGTGTCGGGCCTGAACGCCAAGTCTGACCTGAGCCTGGCCGACCGCGAAGTGGTGCAACTGATTGCCGCCACCAACCACGGTTGCGATTTCTGCGTCGCCGGGCACACTGCCGTAGCGCGCAACAAGGCCAAGCTGCCGGAAGACGTGATCGACGCCCTGCGCCAGCGCGGTGAACTGCCCAACGAGCGTTATGAGACACTGGCAGCGTTCACCCGTGAAGTGATCGCCACCCGCGGTGATGTCAGCGACGCCGGCTACACCGCGTTCCGTGAGGCAGGCTACACCGACGGTCATGCCCTTGAGGTTATTCTGGGTGTGAGCCTGGCCACCCTGTGCAACTTCGCCAACGTGTTTGCCCGTACCCCGTTGAATCCGGAACTGGCGCAATACCGTTGGGAAAAACCGGCTAGCTGAAGGCGCGCAAGCGTTCGCGATGGTAAACATGCTGCAACAAGGAGAAACATGAATGCTTGACCCAATCTTGAGCCGCTGGCTCGATGTTCAAGCGCAGGCCCTGGATGTGGGCAGTTGCGATCCGCAGGAAGTGCTGCCACGGCTGGCAGAGGCCAATGTATTACGTATCGGTGTGCCCAAGGACCTCGGTGGCCTGGGCGGCGATGTCACCGGCGCGGTGGAAGCTATCGCCGATGTGGCGAGCCATTCCCTGGCGTCGGCATTTGTATGCTGGGGCCAACGCTCGTTTATCGAATACCTGCTGCAAAGCCCGAACCAGCGCCTGCGCGAGCAACTGCTGCCGGACCTGCTGAGCGGCAAGCTGGCCGGGGCGACCGGGCTGTCCAACGCGATGAAGTTTTTGTCTGGCATCGAGTCGCTGCAAATCAGCGCCGAGCCGACCGACGACGGCTGGAACCTCAATGGCCGCCTGCACTGGGTGACCAACCTGCGCAAGAATGGGTTTGTGGTGGCTGCCGCCATCGAGCATGCCCAGGGCGGCGCGCCGTTTATCCTGGCGATCCCGGACTCGGTGTCCGGGCTGCAACGTTCCCGTGACCTGGAACTGTTGGGTCTGCAATCGAGCAATACCGCAGCCCTCGGCTTTGAAGCCGTGGAACTGAGCCGCGACTGGTTGTTGCATGAGGATGCACGCAAGTTCCTGCCGGCCGTGCGCCCGGCGTTTCTGGGCTTGCAATGCGGCATGTCCATCGGCCTGGCGCGGCGCTCGCTGGCGGAGGTGGCCAATCACCTGGGCTCCAGCCGCACCGTATTGCGTGAAGAGCTGGAAGTGTTGCGTACCTCCTTGGAACAGGCGGTCAACGACCTGAAGAAAGGCCTGCTGGCCGGCCGCTTCGGCACTGAGCCGGTACCGTTGTTCCGCCTGCGCATCGCCCTTGCGGAAATCGCTGCCAGCGCTGTGCAACTGGAGCTGCAAGCCAGCGGCGGCAAGGCCTACCTGACGGCCCACGGCAGCGGTTTTGCCCGGCGCTGGCGCGAGTCGGCGTTTGTGCCGATCGTGACCCCGAGCCTGGTGCAGTTGCGCACCGAGTTGAACCGTCAGGCCAATCTATGAACCAGGCGGTATTGCACGCCCAGGGAATTTGCCTGGGCTATGGGGGCAATTCGGTGCTGGAAGGTTTCGACCTGCAATTGCAGCCCGGCGAAGTGGTGTCGATCCTTGGCCCCAGCGGCGTTGGCAAGTCCAGCCTGCTACGGGTGCTCGCCGGTTTGCAAGCGCCCCAGGGCGGCAGCATCCGCCTGTTGGGCGAGCCGTTGAATGGCCCGCACCCGCGCGTGGCGGTGGCGTTCCAGGACCCCAGCCTGCTGCCGTGGCTGAGCCTGGAAAAGAACGTCGCCTTCGGCCTGGACTTTGCCCGCCAGCCGCACCTCAGCCCTGAAGAACGTCGCAGCCGCGTCGACCATGCGATCCACGCCGTAGGCCTGGAACACGCCCGCCAGCAATTCCCGGCGGCGCTGTCCGGCGGCATGGCCCAGCGCACGGCGCTGGCCCGTTGCCTGGCCCGCCAGCCGCAGGTATTGCTGCTGGACGAGCCCTTCGGTGCCCTGGATGAAGTGACCCGCGCCGACATGCAGCACCTGCTGCTCAAGGTCAATCGCGAGCAAGGTTCGGCGGCGGTGCTGATCACCCACGATATCGACGAAGCGCTGCTGTTGTCCGACCGGATTCTGCTACTGGGTAACCGCCCGGCGCAGACCCTCGGCGAATGGCGCATCGACTTGCCGCAACCGCGGGAAGAACAGGTGGAAGCCATTGGCACCCTGCGCATCGAAATTCTCAAAACCCTACGGCGGGCGAGCCGCACTGACCCCCAACCCCCTGAACTGCTGGAGCCTTGCCATGTGTCTGGATGACCTCACTCACTCGCGCCGTGACTTTCTCAAACTCTCGGCCGTGCTCAGTGCCGCCGGAGCCTTGCCATTGCTGAGCAGCTTGCAGGCCCGGGCGGCCAGTGAGCCGGACGCACCGGTACGCATCGGCTATTTGCCGATCACCGACGCCACGCCGTTGCTGGTGGCCCACAACAATGGCCTGTTCGAGGCCGAAGGCATCAAGGCCGAGCGCCCGGTGCTGCTGCGCAGTTGGGCCCAGGTGATCGAGGCGTTCATTTCCGGGCAGGTCAACGTGATTCACCTGCTGTCGCCGATGACCGTATGGGCGCGGTATGGCAGCAAGGTCCCGGCCAAGGTCGTGGCCTGGAACCATGTGGGTGGCTCGGGCTTGACCGTGTCGCCGGGCATTACCGACGTGAAGCAACTGGGCGGCAAGTCGGTGGCGATTCCGTTCTGGTACTCGATTCACAACGTGGTGGTGCAGCAGTTGTTCCGCGACAACGGCCTGACCCCGGTGGCCCGTGCCGCCGGCAGTGCGATTGCCGCCAACGAGGTCAACCTGATCGTGTTGCCGCCCTCGGACATGCCGCCGGCCCTGGCCAGCAAGCGCATCGACGGCTACATCGTCGCCGAGCCATTCAACGCCCTGGCGGAAAACCTCAACGTGGGCCGTGTACAGCGCTTTACCGGCGATGTGTGGCGCAACCATGCGTGCTGCGTGGTGTTCATGCACGAGCACGACCTGACCAACCGCCCGGAATGGTCGCAGAAGGTGGTGAATGCGATCGTCAAGGCCCAGGTCTGGACCCGTGACAACCGTGAAGAGGCGGTGAAGCTGCTGTCCAAGGACGGCGAGAACCGCTACACCCCGCATGCCGAACCGGTGCTGCGCAAAGTCCTGGCGCCGGCTGCCAGCGACCGTGCGGCTTACCTGGCTGACGGCGCGATCCAGCACGCCAACTGGGACGAGCACCGCATCGACTTCCAGCCGTATCCATTCCCCAGCTACACCGAGGAACTGGTACGCCGCCTGAAAGACACGCTGATCGAGGGCGACAAGAAATTCCTCGCCGACCTGGACCCCGCGTTTGTCGCCAAGGACCTGGTGGACGACCGCTTCGTGCGCAATGCGATCGCGGCGGTGGGCGGCATGAAGACCTTCGGCTTGCCTGAGGGCTTTGAGCGAAACGAGGAGATTGGCGTTTGAACAACGGCAAAACCTTGGGGTTGCCGGGCTGGTTGCTTGGCTTGAGCGGGTTGGCGGGGTTGTTGTTGCTCTGGTGGCTGGGGGTGAAGGTCTTTGGCAGCGCGGACGGTTTGTCTGCGCGGTTTTCGCTGTCGGCGACCCTCGCCAGCCTGTGGGAGTTGCTGGGCCGCAGCGAGCTGTACCTGAACATAGCCGTGAGCCTCAAGCGGATCTTCGTCGGGCTGTTCCTGGCATTGCTGATTGGTGTACCGCTGGGCTTGCTGGTGGGTAGTTCGCGCAAGCTGGAGGCGGCGACCACGCCGGCGTTCCAGTTTCTGCGGATGATCTCGCCGCTGTCGTGGATGCCCATCGTGGTGATGTTGATGGGCGTGGGCGACCAGCCGATCTACTTCCTGCTGGCGTTCGCAGCGGTGTGGCCGATTCTGCTGAATACGGCGGCGGGTGTGCGTCAGCTCGATCCGCGCTGGTTGCAACTGAGCAAGAGCCTGAGCGCCACGCGCTGGGAAACCTTGCGCCGGGTGATTATTCCCGGGGTGATGGGGCACGTGCTGACCGGCGTGCGCCTGGCCATCGGGATCCTGTGGATCGTGCTGGTGCCGTGCGAGATGCTCGGGGTCAGTGCCGGGCTGGGTTATTACATCCTCGACACTCGCGACCGGCTGGCCTACTCGGAGCTGATGGCGATGGTGCTGCTGATCGGCTTGTTGGGGTTTGCCCTGGATGCGTTTGCGCGCTGGTTGCATCAGCGCTGGGTGCATGGAGGGTGAACACCTCATGCAAAGGCTCGGAGGCTTTCCGGGCCTTTGCGATGTGCTCAGGGTTTCACGTAGATGCGCAGGTCGCCTGGAATATCGTTGGGCTGTAATGGCCGGTTCGGGTCTGGCGCAGGGTTTTTTGCTTTAAGCCCGATGCTGCTGTGGGTCATGTTCCTGTTGTCAAAAACCCCGATGCCGATGCTTTCCGTCAGTTCCGCCAGGCCCGGAACACCTTCGGAGGTGTTCATGTGCGCGCTCCCCACTAACGCGACCCACTTTTCGGTGCCCGAGTTTGCCTGGATGGTTTCCGCAGCGTAGTAGTTGAACTCCTTGAGCCGCTTTTCAGAGTTGACGCCAGTGCGGGTGCGATCACGGGATTTGTCGTGTCTATGTCGCGTCAGATAATAGTGATCGAGGGGTAAAAGCTCTATTCCATTGTCTTCAAATTTTTTCTTGAGTTGCTCCAGTGTTGGATTCGTGCGGCGAGTGTTGCTGTTTCCGAGCATTCCGATTCCATCATCAACGGGGCCACCGATGTAGTCGATATACCCTTCGAAGTAGACTTTTTTTACACCCTGGTTTTTTAGCGTATCGACGTTGTCGAACAGCATTTTAAAGCTGGCCATCTGCGAGTGAGACTCTCCAAACACCACGCCGTTTGATGCTTTCAATGCCTTTGTGATCAGATCGGCTGCGGGGATCGGTACGGGAACATCGGGGATTGTAGGGCGCGGCGGAAGGCCTCCGTCTTTTATCGCATCGTAATAATCCTCCATTTCCACCCGAAACTTATCCAGCGTTGCCTGGCGTGTGTCGGATTTGAAATGGGATGATTCGAGCTTGCCTTTCAAACTTTCCACGTATTGGCCCTCGGGTAACGGCTTCCTGATTGGAGGTGGGCGGTTGACGGTGTTTATCGGGTTAAACCGGTGAGTGCTCTTGCTCGAAGAGGCATAGGCGTTGGGGGAGGGCTCCAGCGTATCAGCGCTACTGAGCGCTTGCAGGGGGCTGCCGTATGGCTGGTGCTTTTGTGCGTCGAAAGCGTACCACTTGCCCTTGATCTGCACCGCGCTGCCCTCGACCGTCTGCTCGCCCATCTGGAATGAGCCGGTAGCGGCTGCGTCATATCGATTACCGGCGGCGGCGAGCTCCCGACTGTTTGCAGTGCCCTTGAGTGTTTTTAAACCCTGGGTGGCTGCGCTTGCGCCGTCGATGGCGAGTTTTCCCGCGCCGACTACCAGGTCGCCAAGTCCGCTCAGCGGATTGAGTTCCGAGAGTGCGGTAACCCCGAAAATCTTGCTCAGCTTGAGGGCTTTGCTGGCCGCGCTGCTGGCAGTGCTCAGGGTTTTTCCGACCTTCGCGGCGACGCCTGCACCTGCCGTGAGAAAGCCGAACGCATCAAATGCCAGGTCAGAGAACCCATCTTTATAGTTGCCATTACTGAAGTTGACGATGGCCGACCTGAGCGGAACAAGGTCGAGAAAAAAGTTGCCGATGGTGCTGGCGACCGTCCTTCTATGCTCATCCGGCGTACTTCCGGCCGCTTGTTGCCTGAAGGTTTCCAGATCGAGCCCCTCGACGATTGAATCCGCAAGGTACTCCGCCCGGAAATTCCTGAACAGGTTGGGATTGGATCCCTCGAGCGGGTTCTCTTGCTTTATATAGTCGCGCTTGGCATCGAAGGTGGAGAACTCTTCTATTCGGGTTACTTCGTTGGCGATCTTCTGGTCCTGGCGCGTGATAACTGCGTTGCTGACTTTCCTGATGCTGCCTTTTTCGGTATCGAACTCATAGGTGGACGGCTTGTTCTGGTGTTTTGTGGTGACCAGTATTTTTTTGCTTGTATGGAAGAGGGTTTCTCCCGCGAATGGTGTCCAGCTGACTCTGTAGGATTTTTCTTTGTAGAAGTTCAGCTTTCCTAACCGCAAGTTTTCTTTGTCCTCCGGTGGAAGGTTGGCGAGGGCGTTCAAGATGGAATATTTCTTGACGGTTTTATAGTCGCTTATGGTCTGGCTGATGGCTTTGTCAAAGGTGTCGGGGACTTTAAAGCCGGGGCCATGGGTAAAGGTGGCGAAGGCATCAAGGTCGACGCCATGCGTTCCAGGTTTGAGCTCCCAGTCTGATGCCGTTATTTTCTCGCCTTGCATGGTCAGGTCCAGCATGGAATAAGGGCCGCGAGTGGGGATCGTCTTGTTGGCGGTTTTGTTGGGCTTGAGCAACACCTTCTCTTCAAAGGGGACGCCTTCGCCAAATTTTTCCTTGAGCAGGTCCAGCGCCATCTGCTTGCGGCTGGGCATCGGGGTGTCAAGCAAGCCGGAGGCGTGTTTCAGCTTGCCCGATTGATAGTTGAACGCGTCCATGGCGGTATCAATGTCTGGTTTTTCGTAAAGCGTGTCGTCTTTCGCCTCAAGCACCCCATTGACCACGGCCCAGTCCAACAATGCCGCAGTTTGGGCAGCTTCGGGCGCGGGCCCACTTGAGTCGGCGGCGATCATCACTTCGGCAAAACTCATGTTCGCTACGCTGCCAGGGGACCTGGCTTCGATGGCGGCCGCCGCGATGCACAGGTTGGCCCAGGCCAGGCTGCCGTAGACCACGCTGTCGGGAATATCCTTGATCAGCAACTGCGGCGCCGCCCGCATCAACAGCAGATGCGTACCCAGCGAGGCGTTGGCAGGTGAGGTTTTGCCGGTATCACTCAAGTGCTCGCGCAGGCTGGCGACGATCGCCGAGGTGGGTTTGCCCCAATATTGTTTATGTGACAGGTCGAATCCGGCCACTTTGTTGCGATGCGGTTGGGTGATGGATTCCTGATCCAGATCGAGGTTGATGGCTGCCAGTACGTGATCATTCACACTGCTATCAGTCGGAATGCTCTCCAGTTTGGTCTGCAAGGCCTCTCCCAGCGCCTGGCCTCGGGGGGAACGGATGAGGGCTTCCAGCGTTTTGGCCGGATCGCTCGAGGCGTCGCTGGAGAGCGGCAGGTTACCGTTCAGAAACTCCAGGAGCCCCCGCTGCTGGCTTGCTTGCTGAACATCCGGAGGGCCAGCGGCATGTTCTCTGGCGGCGGTGAGCAGTTCGTTCTGCTGAGGTGTGCTCAAGGGCAGGGGCCAGGACAAGGCGCCGCCCAGATTTCCCCATGGATGGGGGTGGGAACGTGTCAGCGATGTGCGCGCCAGGGTCAGCAGCTCATCATGGGTGGTTGGCTCGGGCAGGCCCATAGCCTTGAGAAAGTTTGCAAGACTCACGGCGTTAGCACTATTTGGGGGGTAAGAAGAGTTGGGCGCGAGGTCCATCAGCGTGCTTCCCAGCGCAGATCGCACCACCAGAAACGGCGCGTTCGGTCCTGCCAACGTGGCGACATGAGTGAGCTGCTGCGCCAGTGCCTGCCAGTTTTTTCGGTCAGCCAGCGCGGTCTCCAAGGCTTTCGGGCCATTGGGGGGCGGTGTGTCAGCCGCGGGGTCCGGAATGTCCGTTGCGCTTTGCAATATTTCATCGGGGTATGACGGTATATCGGGGAGTGGTATCGGAGGAGGGGGCGGTGGTGGGTATGCAGTGGAGGAAGGAACCGAGTTGCTGACTATCATCGTGAACACCTTTAGGCACGCTCATTCAGGAATGCGCCTTTCAGGAAAACCTCCCTGCTTCCTGGACGCTCTTGCTGAGTGTCGGAAGCAGGGGGAATGGCTCCGCCTGTAAAGTGTTCAAGATGTCAGAAAATGTACGGATGACCGATCAGCGATGGTAATACCCCGGTCCGCCTTCGCTGTAGCGATGGTCATGCCAACCGCCGCCGCCGTGGGGGAAAATAATGCAGCCGCTCATGCTCAACATGATTAGCAAGGGAATCAGCAGTGTGATTCGACGAAGCATTTCAAAATCCTCTAGGGTGCTCTCAGGTTCAATCAGGCGTTGGGCAAGCCAAAGTTTTTCATCGCCTGTAACATGAGACCCCGCCGACCCCAATCCATCCCCGCTAACAGGTATGTGCTTGGTGTGGTAGTCGATACAAAGTGGACACAATTTTTTAGCTTCAGGAACCCGTCATGACCCAAAAGCAACGTTTGAAATACTCGATTCTGATCTCCCTGCTGGTGCTGGGGACGATGTTTGGCCTGTCCTACTTGCAGAACAACGGGGTCATCAGCGAAAAGACGTTCCAGTACATCGCGATTGCGGTAGCGGTAACCGTGGTGGTGATCAACGGTGTGATGCGTCGCAAGGTCAAGCCCAACCTTTGAGTCAGGCCCGGCCTTCCAGGACTTTGGCAGCCTGCTCGTGCAGGCTGTAGCTCTTGTCGGCGTTCAGGGTGATCACGCCTTCGGTGCACAGGCGCTTGAGCACCTCGCGCACACTGAGAAACGACAACGGGATGCCCAGCTCCAGCAAATGGCTGTGCACGCCCCGCACGCCGAGGGTGCGCTGGTTGTCGGCGGCGGTCAGCAGGGCGTCGATGACCTTCAGCCGGATCAGGCTGGTGCGCAGGCCAAAGCATTTGAGCAAATGACGAATACGCTGGTTGCCATGTTCCGGCGCCTTGCCGAACGCCTGGTTGCCGGTGGCAAAACCTCCGTCATGCATGGGTGAGTGTCCTTCCGTGGGCAGTTGCGAGTTGTACATGCAGAAACTCCTTATCAGAGCCTGATCAGGAAAATGATGGCGCTCTTAGTTAATAAGACGTACGAGCTGCACAAATCATGAAGCGGGGGATGTAGAAATTTTGTCGGTAACATCCTGGAGACATACCGACCTGTCCGAATAAACGCCTGCGGCTGCTAAAATTATTCCCGGTATTTACGTCTTAACTGAGGTGTTGGCGAAGCTGTCCCTCGTCGCGGTGTTTAATTTGGCTGTGGAGTCTGCGTGATTATTTCCAACGGGTTGTTCAGGATGTGTGTGGCAGGGGCGTTGCTGGGGCTGAGTCTTTCGGCCACGGCGCGGGTGCAGGAGCAACAGGCCACCGCCGAGATCCGTCGCACCAGCTTTGGTGTCCCGCATATCCGGGCCAACGATGAGCGTGGGCTGGGTTTCGGCATCGGTTATGCCTATGCCCAGGACAACCTGTGCCTGCTGGCCAATGAAGTGGTGACGGTCAATGGCGAGCGTGCCAGGTACTTTGGTCCCGAACAGGCGACCCTGGAAGGGCGTAACAACCTTGCCAACGACGTGTTCTTCACCTGGCTGAACACCCCCCAGGCCGTTGCGGCATTCTGGAAAGCCCAGCCCCCGGCGATGCAGCAGCGCATTGAAGGGTATGTTGCCGGTTACAACCACTACCTCAAGGAGCGCACTGCCCAGGGTTTGCCGGCGCAGTGCCAGGCGGCCTGGGTACGGCCGATCACGGCCGAAGACCTGGTCAAGCTGACCCGCCGGCTGCTGGTGGAAGGTGGCGTCGGGCAATTTGCCGAGGCCCTGGTGGGGGCCACGCCGCCCAACACCGTCGCCCAGGTGGACAGCAAGGCGTTTGAGGTCGCGGCGGCCAACCAGCAACGTTTCGCCCTGGACCGTGGCAGCAACGCGGTGGCGGTGGGGCGTGACCGTTCGTTCAACGGCCGCGGCATGCTGCTGGCCAACCCGCATTTTCCGTGGGTGGGCGGCATGCGTTTCTACGAGATGCACCTGACCATCCCCGGCCAGCTGGATGTGATGGGCGCTGCGTTGCCGGGCCTGCCGGTGATCAATATCGGCTTCAACCAGCACGTTGCGTGGACGCACACCGTTGATACGTCCAAGCACTTCACCCTGTATCGCCTGACTCTGGACCCCAAGGACCCGACTCGCTATTTGCTGGACGGCAAGTCCGTGCCCATGGATAAAACCACGATCAAGGTAGCGGTAAAAACTGCCGACGGCGGTACCCGGGAACAGTCCCGCACGGTCTACAGCTCGCAGTTCGGCCCCATCGTGCAATGGCCGGGCAAACTCGACTGGGACGCCAAATATGCCTTCAGCCTGCGGGATGCCAACCTGGGCAACGACCGTGTGCTGCAACAGTGGTACGCGATGAACCGCGCAGCGAACCTCAAGGAACTGCAAACCTCGGTACACACCCTGCAAGGTATCCCGTGGGTCAACACGGTGGCAGCGGATGACCAGGGTCAAAGCCTGTACATGAACCTGTCGGTGGTGCCGAACGTCAGCGCGAAAAAGCTCGCACAGTGCAGTGACCCACGGGTCGGGCTGCAATTCATCATGCTCGACGGCTCTCGCAGCGCCTGCGCCTGGGACGTGGACCCGCGTGCCGCCCAGGCCGGGATCTTCCCCGCCGAGCAACTGCCGCAACTGGAGCGCACCGACTACGTGCAGCACTCCAATGACTCGGCCTGGCTGGTCAACCCCAAGGCACCCTTGACCGGGTTCTCGCCCGTTATCAGCCAGGACAAGATCGGCTTGGGCCCGCGTGCGCGCTTTGCCTTGCAACGCTTGCAGGAGCTCGACAAGCAACCGATCAAGGTCGCCGACCTGCAGAATATGGTCATGGACAACCAGGTGTATCTTGCCAGCCAGGTGATGCCGGACTTGCTGAAGTTCTGCGCGGGTGCCGATGCCAGCGTGAAATCGGTGTGCGACAGCCTGAAAAACTGGGACCAGCGCGCCAACCTCGACAGCGGCCTGGGCCTGGTGCACTTCATCAACCTGGCGGAGCAACTGGCGCAAGCGCCGGACGCGTGGAAGGTGGGTTTCGATCCGGCACAACCCCTGACCACACCACGTGGGCTGGCGGTCGATCGGGCAAACGTGGCCAAGGCGCTGCATGAAGCGATGCTTGCATCAGCTGCTGACGTGGCCAAGCGCGGGCTGACGGCGGACAGCCGCTGGGGTGATATTCAGGTCTCGGGCCAGACACCGATCCACGGCGGCCCGCAAGAGCTGGGCGTTTATAACGCCATGCAAAGCGTGCCTCGGGCCGATGGCAAGCGCGAGGTAGTCAGCGGCAGCAGTTACCTGCAGATCGTGACGTTCGACGAGAAGGGGCCCAATGCCGAAGGTGTGCTGGCATTCTCCTTGTCCAGCGACCCCGCGTCGAAATACTTCAAGGACCAGACCCAGGCGTTTTCCGAGAAAAAACTCAGCCCGCTGCCGTTTACCGAACAGCAGATCAAGGCGGACCCGCAGTACCAATTGCAGGTTATCCGTGACAAGGAAGAAGCCGGGAGGTAGGGTAGCCCACCAGGAATACCTGCCCCTTGAGAGAATATTTTTTGAAATCAAGGGGTTGCAAGCCCTGGCAAATGAGTACATAATTGCGCCCATCGAACGCACTGAAGCATTAAAAACTTCAATGTTTTCAATGAGATAGAGTAGAGGCAGGCTTCACATAGCCCACTCAAGTTTGTATGCGGTGAATGTCGGTTGTAAGGCATTGATCGTTTGAGGCCGAGTAGCAAAATGGTTATGCAGCGGATTGCAAATCCGCCTACGCCGGTTCGATTCCGACCTCGGCCTCCACTCTTAGAAACCCCGTAGATTAACGTCTACGGGGTTTTTTATTGAGCTCGAAAAAAGAGCCGCCCCCCGGATCTTTTCCATTTTGTCGTTTAGCGATAGCTCCAACGCAGACATCAATCTTCTTTGCGGTCTTCGGTCGGCGTCCATGAATTGACCCCGGCAATTCCTTCCACGACTAGGGTACCAGCGCCCTGGCTCCCCAGCCAATCTCGGTCAGACGCTGTTCTTGAATCTCCTTTCTGAGGCATGTCAATATCCTTGTGTCCAAAAAAAGGAGTGTGCGGATGAGTGCTTACTGGAGTGAGGTTGCTGACAGACCTTCGCGCTTCATCAGCTTCAGCTCCCGACGAATCTACTGGGTAGTACATGGCTCGATGTGGAGTCGGAGCCACTCGGTGCAGAATCAGTCGCCCTCATTCAATCTCGCGGCCTGAGCCGCGGCCGAAACCTCCTCAACGGCGAATCTTCAGTGTTCCGCACCTCCTCATTTTGAAACGCCAAAATGTAGCCAAATGTACCCGACGGTAAATGTTTCGAAATGTGAAAAAAATGTCCGACATAACTTGGTAATTGAGTTAGATTCCTATTAGCATTCTCGAAATGTTAACGCGCTTGACCCACTCGTCGTAGGAATCCTCGTTTTGAAACATCACTTTTCTGCCAGTCTGTTGCTTGCTGGCGCTTGCAGCGCTGCGTCCCTCGTTCACGCCACCGAAGACTTGACGTTGCCGACTACCCAGATCGAAGCGAGTAGTGAACCTATTGACGGTCCAACCGTGGGCTACAAAAGCAATCCGTCGTCCAGCACTACCCGTCTGGGCTTGACGGACAAGGAAACCCCGCAGGCCGTGACCACCATCACTCGGCAAGCCCTGGATGACTTCAAGATCACGGGCATCAAGGATGCGCTGCGTGCTGCGCCCTCGGTGACCGTGGAGCAAACCGAAACCGATCGTACGGAATTCACCTCGCGCGGCTTCGATATCAACAACTTTGAATACGATGGCGTGGGCATGCCCTTCGTGGGAACCGTATTGGTCGGTGATCAGGACTTGGCCGAGTTCGAGCAGATCGACATCCTGCATGGCGCCAATGGTTTGATGAGCGGGGCTGGCAACCCGTCGGCCACGGTCAATTTCGTACGCAAACGTCCGACCGAGACCTTCCAGGCGCAAATCGATACCAGCGTCAGCTCATGGGATGGCCGTCGTGTGGACGTGGACGTTTCCGGCCCGTTGACGGATACCGGCAACGTACGCGGCCGCTTCATTTACTCCCACGACAAGGGCAACTCGTGGATGGATCGATACAGCCATGAGCGCAACGTCGCTGCCGGGCTGTTGGCGTTCGATGTGTCCGATGCCGACACCGTGACCGTGGGTTTCTCCCAGCACGACAGCAATTCAAACGGCAGCACCTGGGGTAACTTGCCGTTGGTGGATAACGATGGCAACGCCATTCACTATGGCAGCCGCAGCTCCAGCATCGGCCAGCCGTGGACCTATTGGAACCTGCGTACCCAGCGCACATTCGCTGAGCTCAAGCATGATTTTGGCAACGGCTGGAACGCTACGGTCACCGCCACGGGCATCACCGAAAAGCAAGACACCAACATGATGTATGTCGCCGGGGTCAGCGGTGATGACGCCTCAGTGTTTGCCGCCAATACCACCAGCGAGGCTCATCAGTTGCTGGGCGAGGCCAAGGTCTCCGGCCCGTTCAGCCTGTTTGGCCGAGAGCATGAGTTGACCCTCGGTGCCGCCTATGGCCGCACCCATCAGAAGGCCCGGGAATACGATGCGGCTGCAGATGGCTACTACGACGTTTCATTCTCGGATGTGCTGGCGGGCAATCTGGCGCATCCGTCGTTCCTGTTTACCAGCGACGCCAATACGCAGAATTTCACGGACACTCAGAAAAGCGTGTACGCCGGTGCCCGATTCAGTCTGGCCGATGATCTTCACTGGATCGCCGGCGCGCGGATGATCAGCCTGGACGCTTCCGGCGACAGCTATGGTTCCGACTACTACACCCGCGCACATGGCAAGGTGACGCCTTACACCGGCCTGGTCTACGACTTGGACAAGCAGTGGAGCGTGTATGGCAGCTGGACGAAAATCTACAGCGCTCAGTACAACCTGGGCAGGGACGGCAAACTGCTTGCTCCGCTTGAAGGCAAAAGCATGGAAGCCGGTGTGAAGGGCAGCTTGCTGGATGACCGCCTCAACGTCACCGCCGCGGCGTTCAAGACCGAACAGCAGAATGTCGCGGAGTATGTCGGCCTGGTGGGTGGCCGGTCCGTTTACGACCCCATGGATTACAAGAGTCACGGAGTAGAGCTGCAAGCCTCTGGCGAAGCGCTACCCGGCCTGGACGTGCTCGCCGGGTATACCTACGTGCGCATCGACAACGACGATGGCGACAAGGCCCGTAAGTATGTGCCAACTCATAGCGTGCGCGGCATGCTCACCTATCGCTTGCCAAGTTTGCCCCAAGCCAAGATCGGTACACGGGTAAGCTGGCAGAGTGCAGTGGAAAACGACACGAACAGTGCCATCCACCAGAACGCCTACGCGTTGCTCGATTTCATGGCCAGCTATGACATCGACAGCAACTGGAGCACGTCGCTGAACCTGAACAACGTCACCGATCGCAAATACCTGCTATCGCTGTACAACAGTGCCACGACCGCCAGCTACGGCGCCCCGCGTAACCTGGTAGCGTCTGTTACCTGGAAATACTGATACCGCCTGGGGGCTCGCTGTGCCCCGTGACGCGCGGCGAGCCTGGCGCTTTAAGGAAAACCACCGAGCATGACTGCACGCACCTTGCGTATCTGGTTTCTGGTCCACAAATGGACCAGCCTGATCGCTACCGTTTTCCTGTTGTTGCTGTGCCTGACGGGGCTGCCACTGATCTTTCATGAAGAGATTGAGCACTACTTCGAGCCGCCGCCGCCCCTGCGCCCGCTGACCGCCGATACACCACGAATCGACTACGACACCGTCATTGCCAGTGCATTGGTGGCGCAGCCGGGGGAGGTCGTGCGTTTTGTCGGTTTCGATCCGGAAAGTCCGCTCGGTACGGTGTACACGGCAACGAGCATTATGCCGCCACCGATCGAGGGGCATTCGCAGTCGTTCGATACACGCACTGGCGAGTTATTTCCTGCGGTGCCGCCAGACGAAGGGTTCATGAACCTGATGTTGCGCCTGCATACCGATTTATTCATGGGGTTGCCCGGTTATCTGTTCCTCGGTTTCATGGGGCTGCTGTTGGTCGCGGCGCTGGTGTCCGGCGTGGTGGTGTACACACCGTTCATGCGCAAGCTGGACTTCGCCACCGTGCGCAACGGGCGCAGTTCACGCTTGAAGTGGCTGGACCTGCATAACGTGCTCGGCATCGTCACCCTCGCCTGGGTGTTGGTGGTGGGGCTGACGGGCGTGATCAATACGCTGGCATTGCCCATTTTCGACTTTTGGCAGAGTGACCAGTTGGCGCAGATGACCGCGCCCTACAAGGATGCGCCGCCGCTGGAGCGCCTCGGGTCGTTGCAAAAAGCGCTGGATACCGCGCGTAAGGCGGCGCCAGGCATGGAGCCCAGCTTCATCGCCTTTCCCGGTACTCAGTTCAGCAGCCAGCACCATTACGCAGTGTTCATGCGCGGCACCACGCCGCTCACTGCGCGATTGCTCAAGCCGGCCCTGGTGGATGCGAGTACCGGCGAGCTGACCGACATGCGTGAGATGCCGTTGTACGTGAAAACCTTGCTGGTTTCGCAGCCGCTGCATTTTGGTGATTACGGTGGTGTGCCGCTGAAGATCATCTGGACGCTGCTCGATCTCATCAGCATCGTCATCCTCGGCAGTGGGCTCTACCTGTGGCTGAGCCGTCGCAAGGTACCGTTGCAAAAACGCTTGGATGAATTGCATGCCAGCGGGCCGGAAATGGGGGGCCGATCATGAGGCGCGGACTGTGGATGATCTTTCGCTGGCCGCTGTTGCTCTTTGTTCTAAGCCTGTTCGGATTGCTCTCGGCGCTGATTGGTGACGGCGTCTATGACCTGCTTTCATGGCTCAGCCTGGGGGTGCCGTTGGGGCTGGTCGGGATGGTTTGGCTGCGTTTGCGTTCAGCCAAACGATGATTGGCGCGATCCTCCGCGCCGTCATCAACAGCGTCAGCTTCCACTCGGTTGCAGGTCGATTTTCTCCCAGCGGCAACTCACCCACGGAGTTCGCCAGGGCATTGGGCATGCTCAGCGCCGCGACGAAGTCGTGAATGCCGCTGTACTGGGAAAGTCTTCCGCACATGGCCAAGCCCTCAACCTGAAACCTGAGCTTAGACAATGGTTTTCGGGTGAGACATCAGTTCGTTCAGCACACTGCGCAGCCTCTCGGCCTCGCGCGTGCTGAGTCGATCTGAAGTGGTGAGGTTGGCGATCTGCTTCCTCATCGCTGCAGCTTCGGCACCGCGCAGCCTGAGGTATCCGGCAAACTCTTCGTTCTTTGCCTGTGCTTCTGTCAGCATCGCGACTAGGCCGAAGATATCCGCCCGGGCCTTGCGCAGTTGCAGGTTCAGTTCCTGGATCTCGTTCTCGAGCAGCCGGGCATGTTGTTTGTGCATTTCGAGAGGCGTGGGGATGCCAAGCCACCCGCAGGTGTCTTCGTCGATATTCATAGGAGGTATTTCGAGTGCTGTATGTGTATACAATATTCGAGATTGGGTGAAGTGGAATGCTTGAGGCGACGAACTGCAGGGTTACCCGACGATCAGTCGGGCGCGGGCCTCCCACTCTTTACTATTTACCGGCGGTGATACGCGCCATGAACTGACGCGTCAGGCTGGCGATCTGCTCGGTTTTTTCATCGAGCGCGAAATGCCCCGCGTCCAGAATATGAACCTCGGCCCCCGGCACATCATCCTTGTAGCGCATGGCTCCCGGCACAATGAACGACGGGTCGTATTTTCCCCACATGACCAACATGGGCGGTTGATTGTCTTTCAACCATTGCTGCCATTTAGGGTAAGAGGCGACGTTGTTTCGGTAGTCCAGCAACAACGCCGACTGTATCGCCCGCTGGCCCGGACGGGATAAGGCGGCAAACTCGTCTTCCCAGGCATCAGGGTTGTAACGCTCGGGATGAGGGCTGGTGCCCAGGTGGCGCTGCTTCGTGCCTTCGTACCCCGTGAACCCATCGACTTGTTCGGGATGTTCGGCGGGAGCCTTCCAGTACTTGGCGATGTTCGCCCACTTGGCACCCAGGCCTTCGTCATAGGCATTGGCGTTCTGGATGATGATGCCGTGCAGTTTTTGCGGCGCGTTGAGGATCATCCGAAAGCCTACCGGGCCGCCGTAGTCCTGCATAAACAGGGTGTATTCATGGATTTGCAATTGCGTGAGCAGCTTGCTCATGGTGTCGGCCAGATGGTCAAACGTGTAGGTGTAGGTCGCGGCCGAGGGCGCGTCGCTTCTGCCGAACCCGGGGTAGTCGGGTGCGATCACGTGATACCGGTCAGCAAGCAGCGGGATCAGCGAATCCCACATGCGCGAGGACGAAGGGTAGCCATGGAGCAGCACCAGGGTCGGCGCGTCCCTGGGGCCGGCCTCGCGATAGAAAACCCTCACGCCGTCCACGCTGGACCAATGATAGCCAGTGGACTCGGTGGTATAGGGGACGGACGGCACCGGTTCGCTGGCGTGTCCCGGTGCGGTCATCGAAAGAGTGGTCATAAGTGCTCCCAGCGTGCAAAAGGTGGCGATGTTCATTGAGGCCCTGAGCTCTGATTTGCGCATTTCCCGGTGAAATGCAGCTGCGATCAGAGTGAACGCATCCGGGAACTCACACCATTGGCCCAATGACCATTTTTCATTAGAATCGGGCCAATCTCGATCAGGCCCGCCCTATGAAAAAAAGTGTGAAAGTTGCAGTCATCGCCTTTAACGGCATCAGCCCCTTTCACCTTTCTGTGCCGTGCCTCGTATTTGGTAAAGATCGCCGAGTGGGGGATTCGCCCTGGTTTGAATTGGTGGTCTGCGCGGGCGAAGAGGGGGCGCTGGTTACCAACGCCGGTTTCGCGATCCACTGTGACCATGGTTTGGACCAGGTTGCAGGAGCTGACATCGTCATCATTCCCAGCTGGCGGGACGTCACCGAAAGGCCGGCGAGCGCACTCCTCGAAACGCTTCAGGCAGCCCATGAACGAGGCGCGCTGGTGGTCGGCCTGTGCCTGGGGGCGTTCGTGCTTGCCCATGCGGGCCTGCTGTGCGACAAGCGGGCTACCACGCACTGGGCGTGGGCGGCGCATCTGGCGCGAGATTTCCCACGCATTGAAGTGGACCCCAAAGTGCTCTATGTCGAGGCGCAGCAAATCCTGACCTCTGCAGGCGTGGCCGCAGGGCTCGATTGCTGTATTCATATCGTCAGGCGGATCTATGGGCGGGGGGTTGCCAACGCGTTGGCGCGTCAACTGCTGGTTTCCCCCCATCGCGACGGAGGCCAGGCCCAGTTCATCAGCCAGCCTGTTCCTCAAGGCGCAAGCGACCAGCGTCTCGGCCAGTTGCTGGACTGGCTTCGGGCAAACCTGGAACAACCGTTGTCAATCGATCAAGTGGCGACGAGGCTGGCGATGAGTCGACGCAGTTTCACCCGGCACTTCAAGCAACTGACCGGCTCGACGTTTGGAAAGTGGCTCACGAATGAGCGAATCAAGGCCGTCCAACTGCAACTTGAAACAACCGACCACAGCGTCGAATCGATCGCTGACGCTTGCGGGTTTGGTACAAGCCTGTCGTTACGTCAGCACTTTTTCTCGATCGTGGGCGTGAGCCCCACAACCTACCGGAAGTCTTATCATCGATAGGGAGGTACCTGTAATTTCCGGTTCCGATACCCGTTCGCTGACGTGCAGCGACGGAGCGAAAACTGGCCAGTGATTCCTGCGGGTACAAGGCCGAAAAGCTCTCCAGGCAACCTCCCGCAAGTGAAAGCGATTGGCCTCGGGCTGGCAGTTTCCTTTTGACTGACTAACCTTCTAAGCAACGGCCATCCTTGTACAAGTGTCAAGGGTCTACCTCAGGGACCTGAACCGGCGCGCTGGGTTGGCAAGTCATAAGGAGAGCTTCATGAATGGACTTATCCCAAGAGTCTTACTGGCGTTGACGACACTGGCCTGGGTGTCCGGCTCGCAGGCCGCGACCACCGTCACCGGTCAAATCAGTGCGTCGCTGATATTGATCAACAGTTGCCTGGTCAACGGCGTGGGAGGCACCACAGGCTTGAATTTCGGTGCGTTGAACTTTGGTACCGCCAACACCCTGTATACAGAGGCTGATGGGCAAGTGCTGGGCGGCGGCGGGGCGCCTTTGTCTATTCAATGCTCGGCGGGTACTTCGCCGGTATTGACCATCACGTCCGGCGCCAATGATGGCAAATCCACCGGTGGAACGCGTGCCCTGGCAGACGGTGCCGGCCACTTTGCGCCCTATGACATCTACACCGACGCCGCCCACACGCAAATTCTTGCCAACAACGGCACTATCAATCTGGCGGCCAGCACCGGGGTTGCGCAAACCGTGAATATTTACGGTAAATCCCCAGGCAAGGTGGGTTTGCCGGCCGGCACTTATACCGACACGATTGCGGTCACGCTGACGTTTTGAGTATGGGGCGTGTCGCCTGGGGTAAAGGGGACTGATTTACCTGGACAGTGCGATGCAGAAAAAGCCCGCAAGCGCGGGCTTTCTGCCGGGCAGCTCGAGTTACTTGAACAGGCCACCAATTGCGTTGATTGCGTCCGCAGCCTTATTCACGTTTTGCTGGCGCTGAGGGTTAGTGTCCACTTGTGCCTGGGTGTTGTAGGTGCTGTTGCTGCAGCTCTTGTTGGTTTGTGTCAGTGCTGCCTGGAACGCGGTCGCGCGCAACGTATCGCCCTTGGCATTGGCCGCATTGATATTGGTCTGCAGGTCGCGGATCTGTTGCTGGCAGGAGGCACTGTTGGCGTTGACGGTGTTGTTGCTGTTGCCGGCACCCCCCAAGGCAGATGACAGGGCACCGGTGAGGGCAGACAGGTCGGCGGCGTGGGCGGGCAAAGTGAACAGGCTGAACAGGGCGGCGGCTGGGGCGAGTTTGGAAAGACGCATGGCAAACCTCAATGTTTTATTGCCTGCGCATCTCCGGGGGCCCGAGCAGGCGCAGAACAATATCCGTATAGAGGTGAGCGCTCGGGTGGGGCGAAATATATTTGGTCAAATTTTGACCTTCAACCGTGAAACTCCATAAATGTGAGTTGTTTCACGTTGTTTTCTGGCATTGACGACGTATCAAGGTGAGGGCACGAGCCCGAGTGATGCGCGATGCAAGCTGAAACGCCTGGGTGCTTCACTTGGCGCAACAAACACCCGATAGCTTCACCAGCAGTGTCAGCGCGACGATTGCCCAGCCAAAGTTGAGTGCGACAAACATCCATTCCGGCGGATTTGTACCCAGGAAAATCGTCGAGGTAACCGTCAAGAAAACCATCAAAAGACCAATTGGGAGCCAGAACCAGAGGTGTTTCTGGCGCTGGCACACCTCTATGTGCAGCGGGCTATCTTCATGGAGTGTCATGTGTTGTCGGCCTCGGTAACCTGCTGCTTCCCTGCCGATGTTCAGCTCAAGAGCGCTATCCTGAGCAATGAGTCCAGGTGATGCAAGGCTCATTCGCCGTTAGTGTCCATCAATCAGGCGAAGTGCCAGTTCGGCACTGAAGGTGCCTGCCGCCGGGCCTTCATGACAATCGGTTTTCGTCGAAGACGCACCGTCCGAATTGCCCGGGAGTTTGATCCATAGGGCAACCAACCGTGGCGAAAGCACTTGCGGTGGCATGCCCAGTCTGCGCCCCACCGGGTTGCACCAGTCTCCAGGATTCGCACCATTGCCGTTGCGGCTGGTATCCACCGCCACGGCTTTTGTATAGGCGTATTCGCTTAACAACCTGGCATTGATGGCATCACCATAACTGCGCACCTGGGCGAGGGTGTAGAAGTTGGCGATATTCAGGGCAAACCCCCGGATCTGTTTCACACCGGCTGCATTCAACGCATCGGCCATGGCGCCTGGGGATTTCCAGCCTGGATTGCCAGCGTCCAGATAAACATCGGCATGGCGTGCGCGCTGGTTGAACCCCGATACGGCGTAATTGATTAGCCCCAGCCGCTCGGCGCGCTTGTTCTTGTCCAGGCACTGCAGGTCTGCCAGTGCGTCCGGCTCCAAGATAACCAGCGCCGGCTGGTCTCCAATGCCTTTGATCAGTTGGTCTATCCAGCCCCGGTACTCCGCCGCTGCCGGTGCGCCACCCTTCGAGGCGCCACCGCTGCAGTCGCGGTGGGGCAGGTTATAGGCCACCAAAATCGGTGTTTTATCAGCCCTGGCGGCAGCGGTTACATAGCGATTGACGCGCTCGGCCAGCGTTCCTATGGCCTGGCTGGTGCCGGTCAGCCACAGGGCACTGGGCACCTCGGCAATGGTTGAGCGGATGCTTGCAGTGGCAGGCGTATCGGGGTGCTGCTGGACCCACTGTGCGGCGGTGGACTGCGGGTTGACGTAGAACCCATCACTCGCCTGGGCAGCAGGCAGCATCGACAAGCAGATAAAACCGGCGGCAAGGGTGGCGATCTTTAGCACGCTCTACACCAGTAAGAGGGGCGGGTGGCCAAGGTAAGTCGGCTCGCCGCTGACGTCACGTGAAGCTGCATGAAGCTTGCCGGCTAGCCGCGCAGACCGTGCCCATGGCATGCTCCCACGCTCAGCATCCAGTCAAGGAAGAACGATGTCGACCTATGTAATCACCGTCCCTTGCTTTGCGCAGATGTTGCGCTCGCTCAAGGGGCTTTTGTCCAAAGGCGAGGCGCATGCCGGCGAGTTGGGCTATGACCCGCGAAACCTGCTGAGCGCGCGGCTGGCGCCCGACATGCACACCCTCGCAACGCAAATCCGGTTTGTGTGCACCCAGGCCCAGGAATCGGTCCAGCGTCTCACCCATCAACCGCTGCCGGTTCTGAGCACACCCGCAACCCTGAGCGAGGCACGTGGGTTGGTCGAGCAAACCCTGCAAGCCCTTGCCTCGGCAGATCGCGAACTCATCGACAGCAGCGAGCGCGCTATCTCGATAGAACTTCCCGACGGTACTATTTTCGACATGACTGCCTACGAATACGCGGTCAATTGGGCCATTCCACAGTTCTATTTTCACCTGATGACCGCCTATAACATCCTTCGCCATAACGGTGTGCCGCTCGGCAAGGCCGATTACGTGCCGCATATGTTCGCCTTCGTGCGCACGCAATAGGTAGCCACCCGAATGAATAGACCCCGCTCCTGCGCATAAGCGTATGGTGGGTGTTAAACACGTTTATTGAGGTACCCGCCATGGACGATAAACTCGGCACCCGCCTGAAAGAGGAACGCAAGATCCTGGGGCTCTCCCAACAGGAGTTTGGTGCGATTGGCGGTGTGGGTGCGAATGCTCAGGTGCACTACGAAAGTGGCGCGCGGGCGCCCAAGTCCGATTACCTGATTGCCATCCGGCATAAAGGCGTGGACGTGCTTTACGTGTTGACGGGGGAAAGGGCGGTTATCAACCAGGCCACCCTGAGTGACAAGGAGACGTTGATCATCAACCACTACCGCACGCTGGACGGGCTGGATCAGGATGCGATTGCGCAGATCACTTCCTCGTTGTCTGACAGCTAGCAACGAGGAAGTCCCGGATTTGCTTCGCGCCAGGCTAGAAGCTGTCGGTCGTCCTGAAGCTGCCGCCGCCTGTACTGCCTGACGTCGAAAAGCTGGCCGTGTTGTTATTGCTGCTTTCGACGGTGGCGACGCCAAGGACGACAGGGCTGATCGATGCGCTGACATAGCCTCGCGTCGCCCCTGCCGCTACCTGACTGCGGCGCACGATTTTAAGGCCCCGGCTAAGCACATCCACAACCTGGCCAAGGGTTGCACCCTGGGTCATGTAGCTCTCTACCAGACGCTCGAAGTCAGTCGACAGGTCAAAATAAACATCGCGGCCGGTAAACGCATCGTTGCGAACTTTGCGCTCCAGGTCTTTGGCACGCTGGTAGCTGTTCTGGTGTACCACGGCCTCTTCCTGGGTATCCGCCAGTTGCTGTACCACCGCTTTCAAGCGCAGGTTCAGGGTTTGCAGTTGCTCGACGATCAGGTCGTCGGCGTCGTCCGGGGTGTGGCTGGCCAGGTCGATCAATTCGCCGATGCTGCGGGTTTTCAACTGGTCAGTGAGCAACTGGCGTGCGCGCTGGTACTGCGGGTCTTCGTTGCGTGAGTAGCTGCCGAGTTTTTCCTGGATGGCATTGGCCTGGCGCTTGGCGTTGTCGACTACGCGTTGCAGGGTGTCGAGCTCGGGTTGAATTGAGGCCTGTCCCAACTGGTCACGTGCCTGAGCCAGTTGCGCATCGACGCTGGCACTCAAGGTGCTGATCAGGGCGATGCGCTCGGCCTGCAAGGCCTCGTTTCGCTCACCAAGGGCGATCAGGCTCAGCTCGTTCTTGCGGTTGGCGAGGTAGTTCACCTTAGTCGCCAGCCAGTTGTCCATCCAGCGGTTCAGGCGGTTGCGCCGGTATTGGTCGGTGCCGAAGGCGTGTCCGCGCAGGTAGACGTAGACCAGGTTGGTATCAAAGGTCGGACGCTTCAGTGCGCACTCCTGGCGCAAGTCTTCATAACCGCTGACGTGTTCTCGGTGGGCGGCCTGGGCCAGGTCCAGTTGCTCGACCTGGCGGGCGTAGTCGGGGTTTTGTTCCAGGGATTGCCGGGCTTGCTGGTCGAGGGTGTCGGCTCGCGCTTGCAGTTTTTCCTTGCCCGCCAGCGCCTGGGCCACGGTCTGCTCAGCGTCGCGCAGTTGCTGGTGGAGCAGGTCCTGGGACTGTTGGCGCAGGTTCAGGGCGGCGGCGACTTGCTCGTTCTGCGTGTTGCCCTGGTCCAGGTGCAGGGCCGCGATTTTACCCAGGCGCTGGGTAATGTCCTGCTCCAGCGCCAGTTGCTCGCCGAGCAGTTCAGACAGGTGTTGCTCGGCCGTGCGAATCCTCAGCTCGGCGTTGCGGGAGTTACGTTCGGTGATGCCGATCAGGGTGTCAGGCGTCATGTCTTCACCACTCCAATATCGTTTCGAGCGGGTCGGTGGTCCGTTGGCTCAAGTAGGTGACTTCCATCCTGCCGGCTGGCTTGCGGCCGACTACACGGTGGGTCAGGTGGCCGTCGTCGAGTTTGTCGGCCTTGACCTTCAGGTATTCGGCCTGCGGTACCCGCACAGCGAACTGGCTGGCCCACGCGCCGGTGCCGGTCTCACTGCTGACGGTGGGCAGTGGAACCGGTCTGTCCGACAGGTCGACGGCTTCGACAACCAAATACCAGCTCTTGCCCTGGGTCGAACCAGGATTGGAATTACACAGCGCCTTGTCGTAGCAGCGCTCGACACCGGACGGCGTGCCGGGCCGGTCGACAACCCGAATGGTCACCTCCTTGGGGATCAGTTCGGTGTTGGCACGCAGGGCCCTGAGTTGGCCGCCGGCTTTTTCGATCTCGAATTTCCCGATGAGGTCTTTGATCATGACCAGTTCGGCCTGCATGCCCCGCGTCGCTTTACTGTCGGCGGCGGGCAGGTGAATGTCGGCGACTTTGCGGGTCAACTCGTTGAGCTGGTCGGTCATCGGCTGGACTGCCTTGACCTTGGCTAAAAACGCCTCCAGCACGCCGATCTGCTCACTGGCGTAATCGACCCCGGAGGTATCGACCATGGCCAGGGCATGTTCGGCCTTGGTATTCAGGCGGGGCAGGGCACTGAACAGGTCGCCGCCCTCAATATAGGCCGGGTCCTGCTGCACGGCGCTCAGCCGAGCCTTCAGGTGGGCGATGTCTGATTGTTTTTGTGCCGCGTTCGTCTCGACGGCGATGGCCGCTCTTTGAGCCTCTTGGATCTCATGTCTGGCGACCATCACCCGGCTGCATTGCACCACCAGCAAGGTGACCGCAATGAGCTGGATGACGAGTATGCCGCGATGCCGCCTGAGCAATACTTTGCTCCAGAAGCGGTCAAGCGCACTCAGTTCCGGGGCCTCGAACACCAGGCGTTTGGAAAAGAATTCGCGCACGCCCTGATCGATCTGCGCTTCGGTAAATTGAATGCCGTTGTTCTGGTAATACTCGCGGATGCGCGCCGCCACTTCTGCGCGGCGTTGGGGCAGGCTCAAGTCCTTTTCCACCGCCATCTGCTGGTGGCGCAGTTGATCCACCAGCGCCATCGCGCCGAGTTGCTCGGAGAGAAGAATGTCGCTCATCAAGCGGCCTTGGTCAGCAATGCGGCGAACTTGCGTTTGGCCTCTTCGACGGCTTCGGCGATGTCACGGGATGCGTTGCTGGATTCAGCGCGGTAGGTTTCCGTCAGGCCGTGCATGTCCGTCTGGAAACTCAGGGTGGCGTCGGCCAGGGCGCGCACCGAGTCGACCTTGATGGTGGAGCCATAGCTGGCCTTGACCGCTGCTTCCAATTGGGTGTTGCCGGTGCTGCCCAGGGCTTCAAGGCCCTTGCTGATGCCGTCGGTGGTGGCATTCAGCGTGTTGGTGGCTTCGGCCAGTCCACTGTTGCTGGTGAACGACACCGCGAGGCCGGTCAACACCACTTCGTTGGTAGAGAAGAACGAGACCATGCGCTGGTACTGGCGCTCCTTGATCACATGCACCTGGTTGATCCGGGCGAAGACCATTTCGGCCGTGTTGTAGCCGACCTTCAGGTCATCGGCGATGTCCTTGACGATCTGGTAGCGCTTGTCTTCGTCCTGCAGCGCGCGTACGGCTTCGTCACGGCGCAATTCCAAGGCCGCGCGTTCGGCCGGCGCCAGGGTTTCGGCAGCCGTGACTTGGGCGTTGGCCTCGTTCAAGGCCTGGGTACGCTGCTCCAGGACCTGGCCGGCCAGGGCGAGCACTTGTTGGGCATCGACCTCGGCCGCTTTCATGGCCATGCGAAAATCCAGGTAGGCTTCCAGAATCACCGTTTCCCGGGAGATCTGGTCATTGGCCGACTTGCACACCTGCAGGTAGTTTTCACGGATCTCGCTGAAGCGGCTGGGGATCGAGCCACGACGCAGGTTCATCCAGCTCAGCTTGAGCTTCTCCAGCGTATCCAGGCGCCCATCATCCATCCAGCCCGCCATGGCCGCAGCGTCTTCGCGAATCGAGGTGAAGCTCTGGGTGATGTCCATGAAGCGCGTGGAGATATCCATGCCGGCGATCTGCTCGCGAACCACGCTGTTAAAGGTGGTCGACTGTTGCAGCACGGCAGCGATAGCGGTGACTTTGGCGGTGTCGTACTGGGCCACGCGGTCCAGCAATACCAGTACCGGTGCATCTGGAACCGGCTGCAGAAGATTGATGCCCAGGGTCCGCAGGCCCGTCAGCGCGCGGTCGAGGTAGTTGCTCATCGAGTGTCCTTTCAGGATGTGTTCAGCACAGTGTGCAGAGAAGGGCGCAAGTATACCGATCAATGAAGGCAAACCAATGGCAGTTTGGTTGGAGGGCGCTTGTTGGCAGGCCTGGCGAAGTGTATGACCGTATCTACCCGTAGCTGTACGGGGCGCAGGCTGGCGCAACGTTCTACTGTCACGGCCACAGTACTCGTTCGGATGTCGCGCCATGCTCATGTCTTCAAGCCTGCTTTCAGCCTTCGCGCTGTTCGCCTTTGTGTCCTCAATCACCCCTGGTCCCAATAACACCATGTTGCTGGCGTCCGGGGTGAACTTCGGTTTTATTCGCTCGATCCCCCATGCACTGGGGATCAGCATTGGCTTCATGTTGTTGGTGATCGCCGTGGGCTTGGGTTTGGGCGAAGTGTTCAAGGCATTGCCGTGGGCCTACATCGTATTGCGTTATGTGGGGGCGGCGTATTTGCTGTACCTGGCGTGGAAGATTGCAACCTCCAGCGCGATGTCCGATGACGCCGATGACAAGCGCAAACCCATGACGTTTCTTGGCGCGGCGGCCTTCCAGTGGGTCAACCCCAAGGCCTGGGTCATGGCGCTGGGCGCGATCACCACCTACACGCCTGCCGAGGGTTATGTCACCAACGTGCTGTTGATTGCCGCCGTGTTTGCCCTGGTGAACTTGCCCAGTGTTTGCGTATGGGCCGGCTGTGGCAGCGGCTTGCGCAATGTACTGCGCGAGCCACGCTGGTTGCGGGTGTTCAACTGGTCGATGGCGGGGCTGTTGGTGCTGTCGTTGTATCCGATGTTTTTTGCCGGCTGACACGCCCTCTGACCTCCAGCGGCTTGCGTCAGCAGGCCATGGATCCTAGACCGGTGAGATGGTGGCCAGCAGACCAATTGCGATGGTCAGCGCAAGAAAACCGAACAGGAAAAATGCCATCTTAGCCATAAGGCCTCCGAAATGAACGGGCCGGCAGGACGGTTCCTGCCGGGCTCCACGGGCGTGTCGGGAGTGGGAGTATTGTCAGGGCAGGGCGGTTTTCGATACAGGGGCAGATGCAGAAGAAAAAAGCGTATCAGATGGGCCGGGGCGCCGCAGGAGCAGGAAAGCCGGGGATGATCATTTTGGGGTATCAGGGAATAAACCGCGGCTCAGTAACTTGTGGGCGGGACTGCTGAAGGAACTAACCTTTTGCGGGGAGTATCGTATCCACGATTTTCGTGGGAGGTTGAAGGCGAACTGCGTCGTGCGTGGCTATTCTCAAGCGGCGCTGGGAGGGTTCCTTGAAGTGATTTCATCGGGGCGAGTAGGCAAATGGGCAAGACATTGGCTGCGCTGTCGTTTTTGATGACCCTGGTTTGGGTTTCAGTGGTTATTGCGGTAATGACTTATTTTTCCTGATGCACGTGGGGCACGGGTGCGGTACCTGGTGAAGCGGTCGGTATCGCCATTGCCCACTCCCGCCTGCAAAATCTGTAGATGACTGATCTGGCGAGCTTTTTTGTTTGCCAGGGCGCCGCTTGATTGTTTGAAAAAGCCCGCACCCGACCTTGCATCGAGGGGGCTGGATCTATATATTCCCTAGCCTGCTGCAACGCTCAAGGGCTTTTAACGCTGCTTGGCCTGCTGCATAGCGCTACCGCCCGAATGGCGAAACTGGTAGACGCATGGGACTTAAAATCCCCCGCTCGTAAGGGCGTGCCGGTTCGATTCCGGCTTCGGGCACCATCTAAAATCAAGGGTTTGCGGGCGAAAGCTGATGCAAGCCCTTGTTTGTTTCCGGTCGGTAATAAAACAACTGGCCCGCAAATCACTTCGTTGGTGAGACTTTCTTGCCTTTGCGGTTGCGGATGTACTGCTCGGTCATCACGACTGTGGTATGGGGCGGAAAAAGTGCTGGTTCCTGATCCAGGCAACCAGCTCATCCTTCGTCATTTCATCGAGAACATCTTTAGCCACCGAGTTTTTCATGCGTGCATACCTCGCCCGCCGCTCACCGGTAGGCATGTAGGTGTATGGCCCGGTGTCGCCGTCGAACGGCTCGACGATGTGGATAGCGACGCCCAAGCGCTTGGTAGCTGTAGGCGATTGGCCTGGGCTTGTAACCGATCGGCGCCGCTTCTTCGATCTGGCCGCCGCTGGCCAGGAACTGGGCGACCTGGGCCGCCAGTTCAGCCGAGGCCGGGCACCGAATTGATATCTAATTGCCATCATTCCGATACAATCGCGCCCGGCTGAGCATCAGCTATGCCAATGAAGGCGCAACGGAGTGATGGTATGAAGATGGGGAAGGTGGCGGGCGCCACACTACTTGCAGCAATGACGTTCCTGGGCGGCTGCGCGAGTATCGTGAGCGATAGCAAGCCAAAGGTTGGGCTGTACAGCCTGCCTACAAATGCCAACTATGTAATCAAAGACAGCAAGGGCAGCGTGCTACTGAAGGGGGTTACGCCCGGAACGGCACTTTTGGAGACGAGCCGAGGCTACTTTCAAAGCCAAAGCTATACAGTCACCTTCCAAAAGGACGGTTACACCGAGACGACAGTTCCCCTGAAATCTACAGTGAGCGGCTGGTATTGGGGGAACCTGCTGATTGGCGGTTTGATCGGTATGCTGATCGTAGATCCGCTGACAGGCGCCATGTACACATTGCCAGAAGACGCGACAGGAAACCTTTCTGCTGTTGCATTACCTCAAGCCTCGCTGCTACCAATGCCTAGCGCTCCGCAGTAAATACGATCTCAAAAAAAGCCCGCACATAGTCGGGCTTCTTGGTCTTAGATAAGGCCTCTGAGAGGAGAGCGCTATACCCTTAGGCCCAACCTCTCACACTTCATTCTAGCCATGGTGTTGTTTCGCGCAGGATTGGTAGTTTGTCGCTAGTTTTCGCCGCGAGGCAGGAACATTCATAGCACTTGTCTGTCATAGCCCCCGTAGATACTTTCGCATTGACCACCACGCAGACGGCATACCCGAATCTGCGCCCGAGGAAGCCGTCATAGGCTTGTATCGGTTCGCTCAAGTAACGTTACTTATTTGCCTCTTAATCTGGCTGGTTCTGTGCCAGGTTTGCCTGGATCGTTTCTTTATAATCGAATGGATAAAGGCCGAATAGCATGAGTGATTGAGGGAACGGCAGTGTTGATCATCAAGGGCTTAATCAGAATGGAGCGGTTATGACACGAGCATGGAAGATTTCAGCATTTCTCTGGTTGGGGCTCCTCAGCTCCTGCACGATGACAGGGCCAAAATTCGCGCCACTTGAAAACGTGGATTCTCAATATGGTGTTCTCTATGTCTACCGGCCCAGTAATTACGATATGGGCCTAATGACCGCCTTGATTTCTTTGGACGGAAAGCAGATAGCATCTCTAGAGAACGGCGGTTATGTAGCCGTGCCTGTTGCGCCAGGTGAGCACACGATCACCCAGAAATGGAAGGCCGGAATCTTGGGCAATTCCGATCTTGAGGGCGGTACCACGACCACTGTCGTCGATGTTAAACGCTCAGATGCCTCCTACGTTAGCCTCACATCCAATAGCACGAGAGTGCAGGCAAAACGATTCAATGCCGTCGCTGTTGACCTGCAGTGGCAGCTCAATAAAGTGTCTGCAGATCAGGCATTGCCCGAGATTTCTCAATGTAGAAAGGTTGAGGCGATCTAGCCCGACGGCGGGCGATATCTAGGTAAGCGGATGGCGAACACACCTTTACACCGCACCCACGTCGTAAGCGTTTGGCGAATCCACCTTACGGCTTTGTAACGAACATACCGTGTAGCAGCTTGGGTGATCGGGAATCGAGTGGCCGGATCTCAGAGCTTGGCTAGCTGCAATCTTGTCTGCAATTGACCTACGCACTCACCCGCAATGCTCCTCACAGCTGGATCAACCCATGGCTTTAGAAGCTCATGTTCGCGAATCAAGCCCAGCTGTAGTAGTACGCTGACAGCGGTCGTGTAAAGCGGCCCTAGGCTTCCGTCTGCAATTTTGATAGCTATACCCAGGCCGCGACTACGAATCCCAATTGTGTAGACCCCATCTGCGCCGACCTTAGCAATGCAATCGCCATTAGATGCGAGCGCTATGGCCTGATCACAACGACCCGTACCTGACACCATCTCGGGGTGGGAAGCCATCGCGGAAGCAATCGAAGACAATGCATTATCGTGATCACTATCAATGCCCGACTCGCCGGTGGCAAGACGCGCCCAGAGCAACGCAAGGCGCGACAATGGCATGCCGTAGTTTGGAGCACTGCAACCGTCTATTCCAGACCAAAGCTGGTTTGACGGGAGGTCTGCCAGCATCGCAATGCCTTGACGGATATCCACTTGGAGAGGGTGATCCGGATCAAGGTAATTTTGGTTATGTCCATGTAAAGAACAGTAGCCTAGAAATCCCGCATGTTTACCTGAGCAGTTGTTATGCCTCTGATCGAATGTGCTCCCAAGCGGTGGTAGGTTATGTTCACCGTACTGAATCGGCAGATGGCATCCGCAACGCAGGTCAGCTTCTGACTTGGAAATTTTTTCAAGCAGCCGGGAGACTGCTATCACGTGATAATCTTCGCCCGAGTGACTGCCACAGGTAATGGCTAGCTCTGCCGCAGAGAATCCAAAGTGATGGTGTCCCCCATCCCTTACCAGTGGTACCGCCTGAAAAGGCTTTAATGTCGAGCGCGAAAATACGTAGGTGTCAGGGGCGCCGACATGCACAACTGATGTGCCTATGGCATCCACCACGGCGAGTGATCCCCAGTGGATGCGTTCTACATAAGTATTCCGCGTTGCTACGATAATCGGAGTATGGGCAGGTGATGGCATCACAGAATCCTGAAGCGAATAAATAATGCCGGTCAGTAGAGCATTATTGTGATGCCTCAAGCTAATCCAGCCACCCAGGCTAAATAGATGCCCACTTATGAGGCAGCAACTCGGTAATTTCACTCGCCCGCTGCGTCGGCAGACGCATCAAAACGTCTTTCAAGTAAGCATCTTGCCTTTCCAGCCCTGCAGGAAGTTGCGAGCATGCTCACCGGCGCGGCTGGGGTTGAAGTCGTAGACGACAGCGGCTGGTTCGCAGAACTGGCTGGTGGCGTAAGCCCAAACATAAGAACGGTGGGTTTTCTTCGAGCCCGGAGCGAGCATCTGCACGGGTGTTTCATCCGCGTGCACAACCTGCTGCCCGATCACTACGTCACGCAGGGCATCGACCAGCGGCTGCAACTGCACGCCAGTAACGCCAACCCATTGAGCCAATGTGGCGCGTGGAATCGCCAAGCCAGCACGACCAAAAATCGATTCCTGGCGGTAAAGCGGAAGATGGTCAGCGAACTTCGCGATCATGACGTGGGCCAGTAATCCGGCAGTTGGGATGCCCTTGTCGATGACCTGCGCCGGTACCGGGGCCTGGATCAGCGTTTCGCAGTCATCGCACACCCACTTGCCACGCACATGGCGTTCAACGGTAAAAACGCCCGGCGTGTAGTCCAGCTTTTCGCTGACGTCTTCACCGATGCGCGCGAGTACGCAGCCGCATGGGCAGTGGGTGCGCTTGGCAAACTTCAAGCGCTTGAGTTGTGCGATCTCGTGGGTCAGCTTCTCGATTACCATTTGATCGCGGTTAATCTTCCTGCCCATCGTTTCGACCGTCTTGCTCGTCTGACCCATGGTCTCCATTTGCGACAGCAACTGCGCAGCGAATGCACGCAGTTGGTCGGGGGCCATTTGATCGAGATTGGGCGAGGAAGTCATGCCGTGGATTTTACCAAAGCAGCTCGTTTGCGGCAGTAGGCCAAGGCGCTAATTACAGCTTCTTAAAGCAGTGTGATTGCACCGCCAGCTCCAACGCGTTGCCAAGGTAGACCGAGCACCAAGGCCTGAAGTTGACCTCATGCGCACTGAATCGCCGCTGATTTTCTCTGTTGCAAATGCACCGCCCGGTCATCGCAACAGTACTGCGCTACCTCAACCTCAGTTCTTCGCCCGGCTCAATAGAAATTCGTACCGGCGCTTATCGATAAAGATCGAATAACGTAATCCTCCGTCGCCGCTCGGCTGAAGAATGCTGTGGGTCTTGGATTTATGGAAAGGGTGGCTGTAAATAGAGGGAAGGTCTGAATAGGCATAGCTTTCAAAATGCAGTTCGTCGCCTACCCAATGCACCTCGTTGTACAGAAAGTGCCAGTTTTTGCTGGAGGCCATGTAGAGGTAGGCGCTGCCGTTGGGACCCATGACGACTTCCACCTCCAGCTCGCCTTTGTCATCTGCCCACTTGCCAATATATCGCTCCATACCGGAGTGGGCAGGTATCCCGGGATCCGCTGCAAAGTCACTGGCCTTGAAAGGGGTTTTGCGCGCAGCTTCAGCGGCGGCGTTTGGATAAAGGGCACACAGCGGTGCGACGTTACTGACTTTTACGTAGTTGAAGGTCAGGCTCGTATCCGAAACATCCATGCTCAGCGTCATGGTCTGCGGGTCGAATGCCAGGACCTTCAGGTCGAAGTTGTCTGAAGGTGATTTGAGATGGATGACCTTTCCATCGTCGGACACCTTGAAGTCGCTCACTTCCTTTTCCTGGTGCTTCCCGGGTTCAGCGCAGTTGAATGGATGCAAGGTGGCCTTGGCATCTGCGCTGTATTCGACCACGTTGGCAATTCCGTTGCGCAGAGGAACCATGGCCCAGATGCCAACTACGTTATCTTGAGTCGCCAGCGCGTGCGTCGAAGGCTTGGAGCCATGGTTGGCACACCCGGTCATCATCAAGGTGGCCAGGGAAATTGTCAGAACGTTGATCCGCATCGGGCTTATCCATAAGAGTGTTCGCATTGATCCATCTGTCGCGGTTGGCGACCTTCTGGCAGGCAAGCATCATAAGGGATCGTTACGCTACGGTGCAGACCCAGAGGTGATTCTGCCGATAGGGCGCGCGGGTGAAGTGAACATCTGAAACCAGATGCATGCCTCGCTCTTGCAGGGCTTCGGTCAGTTGTACGAGTGTCTCTGCCTGGATAGTCATTGCTGTTACCTCGTCAGATTTACTGCGTTCATAATTCTTGACCGGCCGGGCAACTGGCTAATTCAAATTTTCTACAACGTTGATTGACGTGTGGTTGCTTCAGTTCTTTTGGTCCCGATCCCAGGATAAGCGCGACCTGAAAATACGCGGGCAGTGGTGCTCACGCACTCGAGGTGACCTACAGTGAAACATCGCGCCGGTATGACATGAGGAGATCCTATGTCCACTTTCAAGCTGACTTCGCGCGTCTTCAGTACGCCCCGTCACACAACGCATTATCTGGAGTCGGGACCTGCCGATGGGGCATTGATGATGTTCCTGCATGGTTGGCCCGAACTCGGTTTGATCTGGCGTGCACAGATGGAAGCGTTCGCTGCCCAAGGCTGGCACTGCGTCGCACCCGATATGCGCGGCTATGGCGGCTCTTCGGCGCCGGCCGCGATCAATGCGTACACGATTGAAAACATCGTGGCAGACATGACAGAGCTGCATGACCATCTCGGTGGAACGCCCGCCATCTGGGTGGGCCACGATTGGGGCAGCGTCGTGGCCGGTGAACTGGTCGCCCATGAACCTTGGCGCAGCCGCGGCGTTGTGCTGGTTTCGGTTCCGTACTTTCCTTCCACGAACGCGCTGGCGACGCTCATACCGCTGGTTGACCGAGGGATTTACCCGGTCGACCAGTATCCAGACGGCCAATGGGACTATTACCGCTACTACAACACGCATTTTGCGTCCGCCGTGGCTGATCTTGACGCGGACAAAGCAGCATCGCTGGCGTCGATTTATCGAAGAGGCGACCCTGCAAGCATCGCCAGGGTCGCCTCCAATGCCGAAGTGACCCGCAAAGGCGGGCGGTTTGGCGAAGCGCACCGGGCTCCCCCGACCCCACCAGACTCGGCGCTCTGGCCCGAGACGGACTTCGCGGCACTGGTGCGCACGTTCGAGGAGCATGGTTTCCGCACGCCCTGCGCGTGGTATCTGAACGACGATGCCAACATCGAATACGCCCATCGCGCACCCAATGGCGGCCGCCTGTCCATGCCCGTCCTGTTTGTGAACGGTGATTACGACCCGATGAATACCATCAACGGCAATCAGTTGGGCGATCCAATGCGCGCGGCCTGCGCAGACCTCACAGTGACGAGCCTGCCTGGCGGGCATTGGCTGCCGGTGGAGTGCAAGACCGAACTCGTTGCGGCCATAAGTCGCTGGCTGATGCTCGCGAAATTCGTGGCCCATCAGTAAGCCCGGATCACACCTTGGGATGGGTGAGTCGGGTACCGGCACGCGTGCCGGTAGTCAGCGTCGTGGCTTGTGAATCAACTGCGTTTTGGCTTCTTTCTTGACCGGGTTTGCCGTGATGAGATCTCGATCCACGTCGGCGCATGATCACTGGCATGCTCTTCACCCCGTACCCATGCATCTACGCCGACGTTTTTCAGGTACGGGGCGAGTACCGGGTTGAGCAGCAGATGGTCGATGCGCAGCCCGGAATTCTTCTGCCAATGCTGACGGAAATAATCCCAAAACGTGTACACCCGCTCTTCCGGGTACAGGTGCCTCAGCGAGTCGATCCAGCCCTGGGAAAGCAGCCTTTGAAAGCACTCACGGCTTTCTGGCTGGAGGAGGGCATCCTTGAGCCATGAGCGGGTGTTGTAGATGTCCAGGTCGGTGGGCACCACGTTGTAGTCACCCGCGAGGACCACTGGATGTTCGCTGGCCTGCAGTGTTGCAGCGTGGGAGATCAGGTGTTCGAACCACGCGAGCTTGTAATCAAATTTTGGCCCAGGTTGCGGGTTTCCGTTGGGCAGGTACAGGCATCCGACAATCACGCCATGGACAGCCGCTTCCAGGTATCGAGACTGCGAGTCGTCCTTGGCTCCCGGCAGGCCCTTATGGATCAAAAGAGGTTCGGAATCCCGCGCGAGAATTGCCACTCCGTTCCAGGATGCCTGGCCATGGTGCAATGAGCCATAGCCCGCCGCCTCAAGTTCTCCAGCGGGGAACGCGTTGTCTTGCGCCTTCAGTTCCTGCAGGCAGACGATGTCCGGGCGCTCCTTTTCCAGCCACTGCAGAAGGTTGGGCAGTCGCGTCTTTATGCCGTTGACATTGAATGTCGCGATCTTGAGGTTCTGCATGGCGTCGGTCCTTCAATGTGCCGGGTGCGCCGGGTGTTCGGCCACCGTGGGGGTAGGGGGCCTACCCTTGCTCATTTGGCGATGTCCCCTATACCGGTTTAGTCGCAAAGCCTCTTTTCGACTACAGCAAGCCTGCTTTTGCTCACTGACATTACGACCGGAACCTGTTTTTGAAACGACCATTGGTGTCATTTTCCGGTTGTGCCCCCGACTGGTTCAACGCTCACTGATCCTGCAGAAGCACTTCGCGGCAGACCGAGAGGGGGCAGGTTGTTCAGGCGGGCTGTCGGAACGTATGATCGCAGCGAGCGCCCTTTTCCGGGCGCTGAGACTCACCCTTTGAAGGACATGAGCATGGAAAAGCACTTCGGTAATTCAGGCCTGTTCAAGGCTGCTTCGTATCACTGCAACACGCTCCTTGGCAGCGGCATTGCTCGCTGGGAGCTGAAAAATATTGCGTTGAATACGAAGGAGTTTTTGATATGTCCAAAGAACTACTCGGAGTTTCTGCTCTAGGGTTGATGGTGGTGGGGGAGTTTTGTGCAATCTACAGCGAGGTGGTAACCGCCAGGCTTGCCCAGACAGGGCATGGTTCATGGGAGGCGTTCGTCCTTCCCGTTGTGCTGATGTGTTTTGCCGGGCTTTGCCTGTTGGGTGCGTATTGGCTGGGGTACGTGGCGGTCGGTGATATCTGGGTCGTCACCGTGGTCTCAGTCACCTCCCTGTTGCTGCTTGAGCCCGTGGTGGTCTGGGCGCTGTTCCATGAAGCACCAGGGCGTGGCGCACTCATCGGGTTTGTCCTCGGCGCCTTGGGCATGCTTGCTACTGTATTGCTTTGACTCCGCCCTCTGGCCCGGCAATCAAACGCCGGGCCAGCTCGCCTCAAATGGTCACAGCTTCATCTTGAAGCCTGTGTGGGTTGGCAAGAACCCCAGGGACTCATAAAACCTATGAGCATCTGGCCGCGTACGATCACAGGTAAGCTGGATCAGTTGGCAGTGGCGCTGACGTGCTTGCTCAAACGACCATTCGAAGAATTGCCGGCCCAATCCGCTCCCACGCATTCGCTCGTGCACGCGGACGGCTTCGATTTGAGCTCGCCATGCGCCCCGATGAGAAATATTCGGAATGAAAGAAAGTTGGAGAGTACCGACCACCTCTTCATCAGCCACAGCGACGGCAAGAAACTGGTTCGGGTCTGCGTCGATGGCCTCAAACGCTCGTGTGTAGGAACTCTGAAGCGGAAGACTGCTATCTTCTCGAACAGCCCCCAGGGAGTCATTTGCCAGCAGCAAAACAATGAAAGGCAAGTCGTCGATACTGGCGCGTCGTATGGTCAGATTCGTCACAACGGTTTCCTGAGGTGCGGTGGTATAGAGGAACCCAGCCGATGGGGGCATTCGCATCCAAACATAACATTCATCCACGGAGCAACGAGCTCATGTCAAATACCGCTGGCATGTTCATCCGTCAGTTCTTTCACGGCACCCGGGCCGACCTGGAGCCCGGCGATCTGATCCGCGTCGGCTACCCGTCCAACTTTACAGAAGGTAAAGCACTGTCCTGGGTTTACTTTGCGGGCACGCTGGATGCCGCCATCTGGGGGGCTGAGCTGGCGCTCGGCAGTGGGCGGGAACGGATTTATGTTGTGGAGCCAACGGGGGCGATCATGGATGACCCCAACGTGACGGATAAGAAGTTTCCCGGCAATCCCACGCTTTCCTATCGCTCCACTGACCCTTTGCGCGTCGTGGCGGAGGTCACGAAATGGCACGGGCATCCGCCTGAACGGTTGCAGCAGATGAAGGACAATCTCGCGCGCTTGAAGGCCGAGGGTCGCGACGTGATCATTGACTGATATCATCGGGCACAAGCCGGCGTCACCCGATCGCCAAGTGGCTTTCCTTAACTGTTCCAGCAGGTGCTCCCATGCAGAATTCCCCTCCTGAAGGCCTACCTACCTATCGGATCCTGACAGGCAAGGACGATGCCTCCTTCTGTCACCGGGTCTCTGAAGCGCTTGCGCTGGGTTACCAGCTTTACGGCTCGCCAGCGGCAACCTTCAATGGCGAGTACGTGGTGGTGGCACAGGCTGTCGTTTGGAACGCCGATAACAACGCTACTGTCAGGAACTGACGCGGGCTTGAATTAAGGTGAGTTCTCTCACTCCTGTCAGGTCAAATGATGAAATTCTCGTCTGTTCGTCTCGTTACCAACCACTTTGAACGGCTCGTTCAGTTCTATCACAACCTCTCGACTGTCGAGCCAAGGCACCTGGCTGACGGGTTCGCTGAAATTCACCTCGACGGCGTCGTCCTGGCCATAGCCGATGAGCGCCTGGTCCGCCTTCACAACGATGGACTGGCAGTCGCCGCCAGCAACCGTTCGGCGATCCTGGAGTTTCAAGTGGACGATGTGGAGGCCGTCCTGCTGCGTATCGGTCGGGCTGACGTGGTGATGCCGGTGACGGTCATGCCATGGGGCAACACTTCGGTATTGCTGCGTGATCCGGATGGAAGCCTGGTCAACGTCTTTTCGAGACCTTGCCGCTGAATTGGTCCGCTGTTGTCGCCAGGTTCGGTAGGGTCGATAACGGGTTAAAGTAATCAGCTTAAGCGCCGATCAATTAACATCGATACCGGAATTGGATATTTGACATGATCACGAACGTCAGCAGTCTCGCTTCAGTACCCGCCAACCCAAGTCCGGCCAGCGTCAGCGATAGCTCCAAGACCGAAGACTCTGGAACCTTGAGTCTCAACCCGGACACGGGTGCCAAAAGTGCGCCCGCTGCAGGTGGCGGCCAGGCGGCATCCACGTCGCAGGAGTCCGACACCGTCAAGGCGCTGAAAAAGCAGATTGCGGAGTTGCAAAAGCAGCTTCAAGAGCAGCAGCAAAACATGCAAAAGGCCCAGGCCAGCAATCAAAGCGCAGACGCCAAAGCGGCCGCCGTGGCTGCCGCCCAGGCGCAGATTGCCGCAACGGCAGCTGCATTGCAGTCTGCGTCTTCGGCGTTGTTGCAGGCACTGACTTCCGACGGTGGAAGCGGTACCGGTTCCATCGTCAGTACCACCGCCTGAGAGGCAGATTTGGTTTCCACAAGAAGCATTCGTGTACCCACGGGCCATTCTGTTCGACCTGGATAACACGCTGACGCACCGAGCCTTGATTAGCCTCACCTTGCACACCAAACGTCAACGGAACTGCGTTTATGAAATACAGCTGGATCGCACTTGTCTTACTGCTTTGTGCCTGCACGAGCGGCCCCACCCGGGAACAACTGGCAGAACAACGCTTATGGGAATACCAGTTGCTCACTCACCTCAATCACTTCAAGTCGTACCCCGAAGAAGCTCGCCTGCAAGGATTGAGCGGCCTGGTCAGGGTTGAATTCGTGGTCGACGCCAAAGGCAACCTGATACGCCACAAAGTCATCAGCCATACAGGTTCGGATCTGTTCGTCAGCGCCGTGGAGAGATTCGTTCCGGCGGCGTCGCCAGTGCCTGCGCCTCCACCCTCAATGCTGCTCAAAGGCGAAATTCAAGTGGTAGCCCCGTTTGTATTCTGCCTGGAGGGCGTGGCCTGCGCCGGCTCACCGCCACGCCGGCTGTAGCTGACCTGCGGATAAATTCCGGGCAAAGAAAAGCCCGCGATGGGGAGCGCGGGCTTAAAGGTTTTCACCAGGAGCTGAGATGACCATAGGCGCCCGACTGTGAAAGGGTTGTGAAAGGGCGCCAGCGCTGCACTCAACTCAGTAGGCGCCCGCGGCCGCCTTTGCGCCGCTGACGATGGCGATCCCGGAGCTGCTGCCCAGGCGCGTAGCACCGGCTTCGATCATCGCCTGGGCCGTCGCCAGGTCGCGCACGCCGCCCGACGCCTTCACGCCTATCTGCGCCCCCACTACGCCGCGCATCAGGCGCACATCCGCCAATGTCGCGCCGCCATGGCCGAAACCGGTGGAGGTCTTGACGAACGCCACGTTCAGCTCGCGGCACAGGCTGCAGGCATGGGTTTTCTGCTGGTCATCCAGCAACCCGGTCTCGAGGATGACTTTCAGCGGCACCGCGCCGCAGGCCGCCAGCACCTGGGCAATATCGTCGCGTACCTGGTCCAGCAGGCCATCCTTCAGCCAGCCGATGTTCAGCACCATGTCGATCTCGCCTGCACCGGCCTCGATCGCAAGCTTTGCCTCATAAGCCTTGGCCGCACTCAAGCCCGCACCCAGGGGGAAGCCGACGACGGCACAGACCAATGGCGCGGCGTCGCGCAGGCAGTCGGCGGCCAGCGGCACGTTGGCGCTGTTGACGCACACGGACTTGAAACCATGCTCGCGGGCCTCGGCGCACAGTTGGCGAATGCTCGCCTGGGAAGCATCGGCGGCCAGCAGGGTGTGGTCGATATAGGCCGCGAGCGGCAACGGATCAGTCGGCATGGCAAGTGTCCTGTAAGGATGAGGTGCTGGGAAAAGGCGGTTTGTGTTAAGTTGGATGCATTAAATGTGAAATAAATAACATTGTAAATGGAATTTGTGACTGCCCTGATCAAGGGCTCGCATTCAACGAGGGTTGGAACGCAGTGGATTCAAAGAAAAGCGAAAGATTTCGGGCCATGCACAAGGCCTTGCAGGGCGAGTCGGCGATTCACTTGCGTGACATGGCCGCATTGCTGGGCGTATCGGAAATGACCCTGCGCCGCGACCTGGCAGACAGCCCCCAGGGCCTGCGCCTGTTGGGCGGGCACGTAACCCGCAACGGGCCGCCGGAGCCCGATTACCAAGTCGCCGAACAGGACCAGCGCCACGTCGCCGAGAAGCGTCAGATCGGCGTGTTGGCCGCCAGCCTGGTGCGCCCCGGCGACACGGTGTTTATCGATTGCGGTACCACCACGCCGTTCATTATCGAGGCGTTGCCGGATGACCTGGAGTTCACCGCGCTGTGCAATTCCCTCAACGTATTGCTCAAGCTCCAGCAAAAGCCCCAATGCACCATCATCCTCTGCGGTGGCACCTTTCATCGGCGCAACATGGTCTTCGAGAGCCATGCCGAGGCGGGCATCCTGGATGGCATCCGTGTGGCGTGGGCGTTCATTTCCGCGGCCGGCGTCAGCGCCGCCCACGGTGTGACCTGCTACAACCTCAACGAAGTGGAGGTCAAGCGCCGGGTCATGGCGCGGGCGCAGACCTGCGTGCTGGTGGCCGACCACAGCAAGTTCGACGAAGTACGTGCGGCACACTTTGCCGAGCTGTCGGACTTCCAGCGGGTGATCAGCGACCCCGGGCTCGAGGCGGCACAGCAGCAGGTGATCAGGGACAGCGGGGCGATCCTGCTGATCTGACTCAAACATTATTGTGATTTTTATTTCATTTGTTCGGAATTTAACAAATTGGCCTTGACACTCTCGGGAGCAAGGCATAGTTTTTCAAATGTGATCGCGGTTCACATTTGTGAGCACGGCCTCCCTGAAGGCCGTGCCCGAATCCTGACAACAATAAAAATAGGAATCACCATGCTCCAGATAGCCCGTAAACCTGTTCATGTGCTGGCCCTTGCACTGGCTGTCGCGGCCTCGGCGCTGGCGCTGAACGCCCAGGCCAAGGATCTGAAGATCGGTTTCAGCCAGGTCACCCTGCAATCTCCTTTCTACGTACAACTGCGCGACGGCGCCAAGGCTGCAGCGGCCAAGGGCGGCGACGAGCTGATCTTCCTCGACGCCAACGGCGATATCAGCAAGCAGAACAACGATATCCAGGACCTGCTGACCCGTAAGGTCGACATCCTCATCATCAACGCCGTGAACCCCGACGCCGTGGGCGCGGCCCTCGACGCCGCCAAACGCGCCAAGGTGCCGGTGATTGCCGTCGACCGCGCAATCAATGCCCCGGTCGCCACCACCATTGGCCGTAACAATGCCGAGATGGGCGAGCTGTCCGGCAAGGCGCTGCTTGCAGCGCTCAAGCAGCGCGGTGTGACCAAGGGCAAGATCATCGAGATCCAGGGCGACGCCGGCGGTACGGTAATGAAAGAACGCCGCAAGGGCTTCCACACCGCTTTGGCCGGCTCCGACTTCAAGATCATCGACGGCCCCTACAGCGAGTACATGCGCGCCAACGCAGTCACGGCAATGCAGGATTTGCTGCAAGCGCACCCGGACCTCAAGGCGGTGATCGCGCATAACGACGACATGGCCATGGGCGCGCTGCAAGTGCTCACCGAAAGCGGCAAGAAAGACGTCCTCGTGGCCGGGATCGACGGCTTGTCCGAGGCCTTGAATGCCATCCAGAGCGGCGATCAGTACGTGGCCACCGCCCTCAACGACCCACGCTACCTGGGCGAGGTCGCCATCGAGGCGGCGCGGGCCCTGGCGGCCGGCAAGTCGGTGCCGAACTTTGTCGACGCCGGCACCCAGGTGGTGACCAAGGCCAACGTGGCCGAGGTCAAGCATGACTCAACCTTCGGCGAATACCGCCCCGGCGCGCTCTGACGGATCTGCGCCGCCACGCTATGGATTTTTGCGGGCACCTCTTGCGGGAGGTGCCTGTTCGAACGCACTCGTCACTCAACAGAGGACTTCACTGTGAAAGCTGCCGTCATGTACCAACCGGGCGATATCCGGGTCGAAGATGTTCCAAAACCTGCGGTCAAGGCCGGCCACGCGCTGGTTCGGGTCGCCGCCTGCGGCGTGTGCGGCTCGGATATCCCGCGCATGCTGAGCAAGGGCGCCCATGTGATGCCGCTGATTTGCGGCCATGAATTCGCAGGCTTTATCGAAGAGATCGGCAGCGGTGTCGACGGCTATGCCATCGGCGAACTGGTGACCGTGCCGCCGATGATCCCGGACGTCAGCAGCGACCAATATGCCCGAGGCTTTCCGTCCCGCTCGGAGCGCTACGATTACTTCGGCAGCCGCCGCGACGGCGCGTATGCCGAGTACGTCAATGTGCCCCTGAGCAACCTGATCAAGGTGCCCCAAGGCATGGACCCGATTGCCGCGTCCCTGGTGGACCCGGCGGCGATTGCCCTGCATGCGATCTGGAAAGCCGACTTCAAGGCCGGGCAGAGCGGGGCAGTGGTAGGTTGCGGGCCGATCGGCCTGTTTGCGATCCAGTGGCTACGGATCATGGGGGCCAAGGACATCGTCGCCATCGACATCGCCGAAGAGAAACTCGCCATGGCCCGCGAAGCCGGTGCCACCCACACCCTGCTCAGCGGCGCGGCGGATGCCGAGTTGCCCCGTTGCCAACTGGTGATTGAAGCGGCAGGCCATCCCAGCTCGATCAACCAGGCCGTGCAACTGACCAAGGCTGGCGGGCATGTGGTGTTTATCGGCATTCCCACCAGTGACGTGGCCCTCAGCACTGCGACGTTCTCGCACTTCCTGCGCCAGGAAATCTCCCTGCACGGCGCCTGGAACTCGTTCTCGGCACCGTTCCCGGGCGATGAGTGGACGGCCTCCATCGACAAGCTGGCTTCCGGAGAATTGCAGTGGCAGTTCATGATTACCCACGACTTGCCGCTGGATGAATTGCCGGCGATGTTCAAGCGCTATGCCGATCGCAGCGAAGTCGCGGCCAAGGTAATTTTCCGTCCCTGAGCCGCGTCAGCTGTGTGTCGCCAAGCCCGACGACGCTGTGCGTTGCCGGGCTTAAAACAAAAAGCGTTGTTACAAGACGCAGGAGAACTACCGATGACCTTGTTGTTGGGACTGGATTTCGGAACAGGTGGGGTGCGGGCTGGTTTGTATGACCTGCACAGCCACAAACTGGTACACGTCGCCGAGGCGCCGTATGCCACGCAATACCCGCAGTTGGGTTGGGCCGAGCAGGCGCCGGCGGACTGGTGGTCGGCGCTGGGCAAGGCCTGCCGGCAGTTGATGGCCCAGGCCGGGCACCCGCAGGTGGCGGCGGTGTGCGTCGCCACCACAGCCTCCACCGTGGTGGTTGCCCAGGCGGACGGCCAACCCCTGGCCCCGGCGTTGTTATGGATGGATTGCCGCGCCGCTGCCGAGTCGGCGCGCACCGCCCACGTCAGCCACCCGATGATGAACCAGGGCGGTGACGCGGTGGAATGGCTGGTGCCCAAGGCCATGTGGCTGGCCGAGCACGAGCCTCAGGTTTACCAGCGCGCCGAGCGTATTTGCGAGGCCGTGGACTGGATCAACTTTCAGTTGACCGGGCGCTGGGTCGCCTCCCAATTGAATGCCAGTTGCAAGTGGAATTACGACACCTTGCAGCAGCGTTTTCCGGTGGAATTGTACGCTGAACTGGGCGTGCCTGAACTGGCGCAAAAACTCCCTCAGGAAGTGATCAAGGTTGGTGGGCGGATCGGCCCATTGAGCGCCGATGCTGCCAATCATCTGGGCCTGAGCCGCGACACGCTGGTGGCCCAGGGCGGAATCGACGCCCACATGGCAATGCTCAGTGCCGGCACCACTGGCGCCGGCGAGCTGTTGTTTATCGGCGGTACCTCGGTGGTGCAACTGATGCACACCCCGCAACGCATCGACGTACCGGGCATCTGGGGCCCGTACCCCGGCGCCTTGCTCGACGGCCAATGGTTGATGGAAGGCGGGCAAGTCTCCGCCGGTTCGATCCTCAACTGGCTGGCGCAAAAGATGTTCGGCCTCGACGATGCCGGGCACCAGCGCCTGATCCGCCAGGCCGCAGAACTGCAGCCTGGCTCCACCGGCTTGCTGGTGCTCGATTACTGGATGGGCAACCGCACACCGTACCGCTCGCCGGACATGCGCGGGGCGATCATGGGCCTGTCGCTGAACCATGACCGGCATGACCTGTACCGCGCCTCGGTGGAAGCGATTGCCCTGGGCTCGGCGAACATCTTTCACACCTGGCGCTCCGAGGGCATCGAGATCACCCGGGTGGTCGCCGCCGGTGGTTTCCAGAAGAACCCGTTGTGGTTGCAGGCCACGGTGGATGCCACCGGTGTGCCGTTCGAAATGGTGCCCCACGATAACCTCACCCTGATCGGCACCGCCGCCGCTGCCGCCTGCGCCCTTGGTGAGTTCGGCACCTTGCAGGAAGCGGCCACCGACTTCACCACCATCGGCCGGCTGATCGAGCCCGACCCTTACGCCCACGAGCAATACATCGAGCTGTTGGGCCGCTACCGCGCCGCCACCGACAGCGTCGCGCCCATCAGTTGCAAGCCACCGGCGAACCGCACGCTCGGCGTAAGGCCGGCAGCATGAGCGCCCATCCTGAAGAAACGTTTGCCACGCGGTTGTCGGCCGATTCCCAGCGCGATGACTTGATGGTCCAGGTGGCCAAGCTGTATTACGACCTGGAAAAGACCCAAAGCGATATCTCCCGGGAGACCGGCCTGACCCGCTGGCAAGTCAGCCGCTTGCTGCGCGAGGCGCGGGATTGCGGGATGGTGCGCATCGATATCGTCGCCCGCTCGGCGCGCTTGCCGCAGCTGGAAGTAGCCTTGCAACGGCGTTTCGGCCTGCGTGAAGCATTGGTGCTGGATGTGGAAGATGCCGACACCGCGCTGAACGTGGTGACCCAGGCCGCCGCCCGTTACCTGTGCAACTTGCAGCCGATGCCGGCGCTGATCGGCGTGTCGTGGGGCCGCACCCTGACCAAAATGGCCCAGTGGCTGGTGCCGCGCTGGAACGAGGGGGTCAACGTGGTGCTGCTGAACGGCGCGATCAATACCCGTTCGATGGGCGAGTCCAGCCATAACGTCGCCGAGCGCTTCGCCCAGGCTGCCCGTGGCCAGGCCACGTTGCTGCCGGTGCCGGCGATTCTCGGGCATGCGCATACCCGCGAGGCGCTGGAGCAGGACCCGGTGATCGCCCAGGTATTGCGCCTCGGGCAACAGGCGCCGGTGGCGTGTTTCAGCCTGGGGGAGTTGTCTGATCATTCGGTGTTGATGGAGTCGGGTTACATCGACCGGCCATTGCTCGAAGAGCTGGAACGCCTGGGCGCCGTCGGCGACATCATGGGCCGCTTTATCGGCATGGACGGTGAACCGGTGATGCCCGAACTCGACGCCCGCACCCTGGGCCTGCCGTTGGCCGCCTTGCGCGACAAGGCCTGGTCCATTGCCGTGTGCGTTGGCGCGCAAAAGCACCGCATCGTCCACGCCAGCGTCAAGGCCGGCTATGTCAATGTGCTGGCCACCGACGCGGCCACCGCCCGCTATTTGCTGGAGCAGGATCATGAGTGAGTTGGCCCTGGATATCCGTCATGTCAGCAAGCGTTTTCCGCCCAATGTGGTGGCGCTGACCGATGCCTCCCTCGACGTTCGGCCCGGTGAGGTGCATTGCCTGCTGGGTGCCAATGGCGCGGGCAAAAGTACCCTGTTGAAAATCGTCGCCGGCGCCCATCGCCCGGATGGCGGCGAGATGTCGGTGGCGGGCCGGCGGGTGGAACTGAAGAATCCGCAACAGGCGCGCCAGGCCGGGATCGCGATGATCTATCAGGAGCTCGACCTGATCCCGCAGATGACCGTCGAAGAGAACCTGATGCTCGGCTATGCGCCCCAGCGCTTCGGGATTATTTCCCGGGGCAAGCGCAGTGCGTTGGCCAAGGCCGCACTGTTGCGGGTCGGGGCCAACTTCTCGAGTTCCGACCGGGTGGGCAGCCTGTCGATTGCCAACCAGCAATTGGCGGCCATCGCCCGGGCACTGACCTGTGAGGCCCGGCTGGTGGTGATGGATGAGCCTTCGGCGGCGCTGAACGAGACCGAACTCAAGCGGGTGTTCCAGGTGATTCGCGAGATCACTGCGGCGGGTGTGGCGGTGCTGTATGTCAGCCACCGCTTGAATGAAATTCGCGAGATCGGCGACCGGGTCACGGTGCTGCGTGCCGGGCGAACCCTGCAAACCCACGAGCTGGCGCAGATCGACGACCAGGCGCTGATCGCCGCCGTGGTCGGCGAGCACCGCGACCTGCTGGAACGCAGCCCGCGTCAGGCGCCGCGGGACAACCTGGCGCTGAATATTCGCCGGCTGCAAGGCGAGCAGGGCCTGGACGTGCAGGGGCTGGAAGTGCGTCAGGGCGAAATTGTCGGGCTTGCCGGGCTTAACGGGGCAGGGCGCAGCACGTTGCTCAAAGCCTTGTTTGGCGTGGGCCGCAACGACAGCGATGTTGAACTGTTTGGCCAGCCTTATCAGCCGCAAACCTCGCGCCAGGCGATCCGCCAGGGCGTCGGGTTGGTGCCGGAAAACCGCAAGACCGAAGGCCTGCTGCTGGATGCGCCGATCTACCGCAATGCCTGCCTGGTGCACACCCGGCACTTGAACTGGTTTTCCCATCGCCAGGCCAAGGACCGCGCCGGCCCGGTGCTGCAGCGCTTGCAGACCAAGCTCGACAACCTTGAGCAACCGGTACGCCAGCTCTCCGGCGGCAATCAACAGAAGGTGGTCATGGCCAAGTGGGTGATCGACGGCGCGCGCCTGTTGCTGCTGGACGAGCCCAGTCGTGGCCTGGATGTCGGCGCCAAGGCCGACCTCTATGCCCTGGCCCGCAGCCTGGCGCAGGAAGGGGCGGCGGTGCTGGTCGCCAGCAGCGAGCTGGACGAGTTGTACGTCAATTGCGACCGCATCTGGGTGATGCATGAGGGGCGCAACGCGCTGTGTTTCGACCCCTTGACTGCCAGTCGCGACCAGATCGACCAGGCCATCCTTATCGGTAGAACGAGTGTAGAACCATGACTATTGCAAGCAACCCAAGCCCGGTTTTCGATAAGCCCGTCACCCTCACCAGTCGCCGTCGCAGTGCGGTGCTGGAGTGGGTGATGCGCTACAACTTCGTGTTCATTTTCCTGTTTGCGGTGGTGGTGGCGACGTTCCTGTCGGACGACTTCCTGACCTTCGGCAACATCGCCAACCTGTTCCAGCAGGGGGCGATTGTCGGGATCATCGCCATCGGCATGACCTTCGTTATCCTTACGGCCAATATCGACCTGTCGGTGGGCAGCCTGTGTGCCTTCGGCGGGATCCTGGTGGCGGTGCTCCTGCAGCAGCAGGTCAGCGGCTGGCTGGCGGTGCCGGCCACGTTGCTGGTGGGACTGGCCATCGGCACCTTGATGGGCAGCCTCACGGTCTTTGGCAAGGTGCCGAGTTTTATCATCACCCTGGCCGGGCTGGTGTCGCTGCGCGGGGCCACCTTCCTGGCATCCGACGGTGCGCCGATTGGCGGATTGCCGGCCAGCTTCACCTCGTTCGGCTCGGCCATGATCGACATCTGGCCCAGCGCTGGCATTGCGTTTCCGGTGCTGGGGCTGATCTTTATCCTGATCACCGTCATCGCCTGGCTGGTGCTGCGCTACACGGTGTTTGGCGAGTATGTGCTGGCCACCGGCGGCAACCTGGAGGCTGCGCGGCTGTCCGGCGTGCCGGTGCGGGCGGTGACGATTGCGGTGTTCGCCATCTGCGGCGGCCTGGCAGCATTCGCCGGCTTGTTGATGACCTCACGCCTGCACGTCGGCCAACCGACCGCTGCCCAGGGCCTGGAACTGGATGCAATTGCCGCCGTGGTGCTGGGGGGCACCAGCCTGTTCGGCGGGCGCGGCAGCGTGGTAGGCACGGCGGTGGCGGTGATGCTGCTGCAGGTGTTGCGCAATATCTTCAACCTGCTGGGGCTGGGCTCGTTCTACCAGATGGCGATCACCGGGGTGATCATCGTGCTGGCGATTTTGCTCAACCGCTTGATCGACCATTACGCCGGGCGCACCTGAGGACACCGTGATGAATGCACCGCTACCCGCGCCGATCAAGGCCGTGATCTTCGACATGGACGGCCTGCTGCTCGACACCGAAGGCATCTACACCGAAGTCACCCAGCTGATTGCCGACCGCTACGGCCGCACGTTTGACTGGAGCATGAAGCAGAACACCATCGGCCTGGGGGCTTATGAACTGGCCAGCTATATCGTGCAGGCCGTGGGCTTGCCGATGAGCCCCGAGACGTTCTTGCAGGAACGCACACCATTGATGAATGCGCGGTTTCCCCAGGCGGCGGCCATGGCCGGGGCCCAGGCGCTGGTGCGGCATTTGTCGGCCCATGGTGTGCCGATTGCGGTGGGTACCAGTTCGTCGCGGCACTACTTCGAACTGAAAACCACCTTGCACCGCGACTGGTTCTGCTTGTTCGATGCCATCGTCACCGCCGATGACCCTCAGGTAGGCGCTGCCAAGCCGGCGCCGGATATCTTCCTGGTGGCCGCCCAGCGACTGGGAGTGACGCCCGCTGAATGCCTGGTGTTCGAGGATTCCCCATTCGGTATCACTGCGGCCAAGGCGGCCGGGATGTACGCCGTGGCCATCCCGGACCCGGCGATGCCGCAGGAGAAGTTCCTGCATGCGGATGGAAGACTGCTGAGCCTGGAGGCGTTTGACCTCGCGCGATGGGGGTTGCCAGCCTACCGCTGACTCGACGTCCGGTAGGCTGCCTCGTCGTCAGCGGGTGTATGGTAGACCGGGCAAACACCTGGATTATCTCTGGAGAGAGAGGTGACTATGAGCACTCCCATGCTGAACAAGCTGCATCTCAACGGTTATGACATCGTGCAGGTCAACAGCGGCCCGTGGCGCGTCTGTACCAAGGCTGATCGCCTGGCATCCTTCGGTTCCCGTGAGCAGGCGCTGGCGTATGCCGCGGCGCTACCGGGGTACAAGGCACGGTCGAGGCCGGTGGCCAATGATGCATGAGCCCTCAACAGCCTCGGTCAATCCGGGGCTTTTTATTGGCACCCAATGGAGTAATACATGACCGGTGGCGAGGGAGCTTGCTCCCGCTGGAGTGCGAAGCGCTCCCAGGATTTTGGGGCCGCTACGCAGCCCAACGGGAGCAAGCTCCCTCGCCACACAGAGGATATGGTGGGATGATTCGCAGCTGATCAGCCCGTAGGAACCTGTCATGTCCCTGGCAACCTTATTTCTGTTCGTCATGATGAGCGCCGCGATTATCGCGATACCTGGCCCGACGGTTCTGTTGGCCCTGCAAAATGGTTCGCGCCATGGTTTGCGGGCGGCGTTCTGGGGCATGGCCGGGGCGGTGTTGGCGGACGCGTTGCTGGTGACGGCGGTGGCGTGTGGCCTGGGATTGCTGCTCGCGGCCAGCGAAGGGCTGTTTCAGGCGCTGAAATGGATCGGTTCGGCGTACCTCATCTGGATTGGCTGGCAGATGTTGCGATCACCCCAGGCGGCGTTGCCATCGGTGGGCGAAGGTGAGGACGGCGGCACCCGCTCGGCGAGTATTTTCACCCGCAGTTTCCTGGTGGCGATTTCCAATCCCAAGGCATTGTTGTTCATGTCGGCATTCCTGCCGCAATTCGTCGACAGCACCCAGGCACAACTGCCGCAGTACGCATGCCTGTTGCTGGCGCTGTGCGTGCTCAATGTCAGCATCATGATGTTCTACGCGGTATGCGGGGCACGCTTGCTCAGTCGCCTGCGGCCCGCACATTTGCAGCATTTCAACCGTGGGGCGGGTGGGTTGTTGATGACGATGGGCGTGCTGTTGGCCGCTTACCGTCGTGCCCCGGCTGCGTAACTTAAACGAATGGCTGGCCGTGGAACCCGCGTGGCAGGCGCTGACGGCCTGGCAGGTCGGTCAGGCGCTGGGTCCAGGCACTGCGCCAGTCACCGGCGGCATGGGCGATTTTGGACTTGCGCGCGGCACGCCGAGCGGCGTTGCGTTGGGTGCGGCGGGCTTCCTTGAAGACTTCGGTGTTACGGCAGGTACGGCACTTGACCCGATTCAGCTCGGTGCTGGAAGGGAGGTTGTTGCCGTGATGACCGCAGGCAAGATGCCCGGCGACCTTGAAGTGAATGACCATGTAAGCGTCTCCTTCTTGGGGGATGCGTCGCATCGGTAATCTGCTGATGCGCGCGGGCAGGGCGGGGCAGCCATTGGCTGATGTTCACCGCTCTGTCTTTTATGACAGTTCGCTGCTCCATGCGTTCGGTAATGCAAGCTGGCACTGCTGTTCGCGACGCACCCGCTCGTTTATCCTCCGGTCACACACACAATGTGACTGGAGTGGAAGATGAGCAATCAAGAGTCCCAGGAAGGCGGCTGCCGTTGTGACCGGGTGCGTTTTACCGTGACCGAAAAACCATTGATCACCATGGCGTGCCACTGCACAGGGTGCCAGAAGATGTCATCCAGCGCGTTCTCGCTGAGCGCGCTGATCCCCAGCCACGGATTCACCATCACCCAGGGCAACCCGGTGATCGGCGGGTTGCATGGCGTAGACCGCCACTACTGCTGCCCCCACTGCATGAGTTGGATGTTTTCCCGCCCCAATGGCGTGGAAGATCTGATCAACCTGCGCCCCACCATGCTGGATGACGCCAGCGGTTATGTGCCATTCATAGAAACCTGGACCAGTGAAAAGCTGCCGTGGGCGACTACCCCGGCGCAGCACAGCTTTGCGCAGCTCCCGGAGAGGGAGAATTTCCCCGCGCTGATACAGGCGTACGCCGAGTACAGCGGCGGTTGAACTAGTCCATCAGTGCCAGCAGGTCGGTGTCGCCCACGTCGCGCCCGGCCTGGGTCAGCAGCGTTGTCACCTGGCCCCGGTGGTGGGTCTGGTGATTGAAGAAGTGCACGAGCAGGGCATGAAAATTCTTGTTCATGGGCGTGCCCGCCATGTTGTGGTACTGCAGGGGCTGATCCAGGTCCGACTCACTGATCGACTGCACCCAGTCGATGATGAGCTGGTCGAGCCAGGCGCGGTGGGCCGACAGTTCACGGATATCGGCGAAGGCCAGTTGATTCAGACGTGGCGGCAACCCCAACGCGTCTAACGGTACCAGCGCGGCAAAGCCTGCCGGATGCTCGGCGAAACGCTTGAGCCAGACGCGATCACCCAGGGCGAGGTGGTTCAGCGTGCCAAGGATCGACCCGAAGAACGCGCCACGGTCGGCAATCAAGTCTTCGTCGCTCAGGCCGTGGGCCGCTTCATACACCTTGCGGTTCATCCACTGGTTATAGGTCGCCATCAAGGCAATCTGCTCGGTACGGGTCACGTGAGGTTCCTCGATGGGGGGCGCGTCGCCATGATAATGCGAGCCTGCCGGGCGGTCATGGTGTTCTCGCGCAGCGCAGCTATTGTTGTTGATCTGGAACTCTGCGCCCTGGGAGGGTGACACCATGAATACCGGCGATCTACTGGAACAATTGTTGCGGGCGGGCCAGGCCTCGTCCAGCCAGCAGGGCGGCGCTGCACCCGGGTCTCAGGGCGGGCTCGGTGGTTTGGGCGGCTTGCTTGGCGGTTTGCTGGGCGGCAGCGCTGCTTCGGCTTCCGGCGGTGGCGGCCTCGGTGGCTTGCTTGGTGGCCTGGGCGGCATGCTCGGCGGAACCCGTGCGGCGCCTCAGGGGCGCACCGGCGGCACCAACTACGCGGCGCTGGCGTCGTTGGGGATGATGGCGTTCCAGGCGTATCAGGCCTGGCAGCGGCAACAGGCGTCGGCGCCGCAGCAGGCGTTGCAGACGGTTGACCAGTTGTCTGGCGCGCAGGTCGAAGAACACAGCCGCGCCGTGCTGCGTGCATTGATCGCGGCAGCCAAGGCGGATGGCGAGATTGATGAGCGGGAGCAACAGATGATCTCGGCCGAGATCGGCAAGCACACCGATGATCCGCAATTGCAGGCGTGGCTGGATGCCGAGGTGGCCAAGCCGCTGAATGCGGCGGACTTTGCCGAGTTTGCCGGCGATCCGGCGGTGGCGTCGGAGGTGTACCTGGTCAGTGTGCTGCTGGTGGATGACCAGCGGGACGCGGAGCGCACTTATCTGGATGAGCTGGCGGCGCAGTTGAAGATTGATCCTGCGTTGCAGGTGCATCTGGAGCAGCAGGCCAATGGGCAGGTTTAAATCGCTATTACGGTCATACCAACCTGTGGCGAGGGAGCTTGCTCCCGCTGGAGTGCGAAGCGCTCCCAAAGATTCCGGG
>NZ_JBSVWQ010000008.1:0-77035 GCF_054071215.1 Pseudomonas sp. SDO5522_S412
GCGGTCTGTTAGTCAACATCTCAATCGACTGTTCCACCGCATTCGCGAGCAAGCCCGCTCCCACATTTTTGACCGCGTTCACTCAGGCTTAGCGCAGTGCCCGGCGCAACACCTTGCCCACCGTCGTCTTGGGCAACTCTTCAGTACGAAACTCGACAAACCGCGGCACCTTGTACCCCGTCAAATATTCCCGGCAATGCGCCAGAATCTGCTCCTGGGTCAAGCTTGGGTCCTTGCGCACCACGATGATTTTGACCCGCTCGCCGGTCACCCCATCCTCAACCCCGATCGCCGCCACTTCCGCCACGCCCGGATGCAACGCCACCACGTCTTCGATCTCGTTGGGGTACACGTTGAACCCGGACACCAGGATCATGTCTTTCTTGCGGTCCACCAGGCGGATGAAGCCCTGCTCATTCATCACCCCGATGTCCCCGGTAGACAGCCACCCTTCGGCATCCAGCACCTCGGCGGTTTCCGCCGGGCGTTTCCAGTAACCCTGCATCACCTGCGGGCCGCGTACTTGCAGTTCGCCCTGCTCGCCCAGTTCCGCCAACTCACCGTCCTCACGAATGAACCGCACCCAGGTCGACGGCAACGGCACGCCGATGCTGCCAGTGAATTCCATCTCGCGCATGCGTGAGATGTCGATGGGGCTGATGCTCACCACCGGCGAACATTCAGTGAGGCCGTAGCCTTCGATGATCGGCAAGCCGGTGACTTCCTTCCAGCGCTTGGCCACAGCGGTATGGGTGGCCATGCCGCCGGCGATCACCATGCGCAAATCGGAAAAATCCCGGGCGCAGAATTCCTTGTTTTCCAGCAGGCCGTTGAACAGCGTATTCACCCCGGCAATCCCGTTGAAACGCTCCTTGCGCAGAATCATCTGCACCCGCTTCACATCCCGTGGGTTGGCGATCAGGATGTTGCGCCCGCCCAGGCACATGAACATCAGGCAGTTCACCGTCAGGGAAAAGATGTGGTACAGCGGCAGCAGGGTGACGTTGGTTTCCTGCTGGTTCTGATCGAGCTGATCACCGACCCACGCCTTGGCCTGCAACAGGTTGGCGATGATGTTGCGGTGGCTGAGCATGACGCCCTTGGCATCGCCGGTAGTGCCGCCGGTGTATTGCAGGAAGGCCAGGTCTTCGCGGTTCATCGGCACGGCGAGATGGGTTTGTCCGCGTCCCTGTTTCAACACCTGGTTGAAACGCACGGCCCCCGGCAGGTTGAAACGCGGCACCTGCTTCTGCACGCTGCGCAGGATAAAGTTCATCGCCGCGCCCTTGAAGGTGCCGAGCAGGTCACCGATGGCCGCGATCACCACACGTTTGACGGTACTGGCGGCCACCACCTTCTCCAGGGTGTGGGCGAAGTTTTCGAAGATCACCAGGGTCTCTGCGCCACTGTCCTTGAGCAAATGCTGCAGCTCCCGGGCGGTGTACAGCGGGTTGACGTTGACCACCACCGCACCCGCGAGAATCGTGCCCAGCAGGCAGATCGGGTACTGCAAGCAGTTGGGCATCATCAACGCCACCCGGTCGCCCTTCTTCACACCCTGGGCTTGCAGCCACGCAGCAAAGGCGATGCCCTGCACCTCCCAGTCGGCGTAGGTCATTTCGGTGCCGATGCTGACGTAGGCCACGCGGTCGCGGAATTTTTGCAGGTGCTCCAGGAACACCTCGCGCAACGACGGGTAATCCTCGATGCCGGCGTCGATGTCTGCCGGTACGCCGGGCAGGTAAGCGTTCAACCAGAGGCGTTCGGTCTGTTCCAGGCTTACAGCGTTCATGGCAGTCTCCTTGTTGTTTTTATGGTGGGAACTACTTTTCGACGATAGCGGTAATGCCCAACCCACCCGCCGCGCAGATCGAAATCAGGCCGCGGCCGCCGCCACGCTGGTGGATCGCCTTGGCCAGTGCCGCGAGTTGCCGGCCACCGGTGGCGGCGAAGGGGTGGCCGCAGCCGAGGGAGCCGCCGTTGACGTTCATTTTGCTGCGGTCGATGCTGCCCAGCGGCGCGTCGAGACCCAGGCGGTCGCGGCAGTAATCCGGATCTTCCCAGGCCTTGAGGGTGCACAGCACCTGGGCGGCGAAGGCTTCGTGGATCTCGAACAGATCGAAGTCGGCGAACGTCAGGCCCTCGCGCTTGAGCATGCGTGGCACGGCGTAGGCCGGCGCCATCAGCAGGCCTTCGGTGCCGTCGACGAAATTCACCGCAGCGGTTTCACCGGTTCGCAGGTACGCCAATACGGGCAAGCCGCGCTCGGCGGCCCATTCCTCGCTGGCCAGCAGCACCACCGACGCGCCGTCAGTCAGGGGCGTGGAGTTGCCGGCGGTGAGCGTGCCGTTCTGGCGGTCGTAGGCCGGGGACAAGCCGGCAAGTTTCTCCAGGCTGGCGTCGGCCCGCAGGTTGTTGTCCCGGGCCAGGCCGCGATACGGGCTGATCAAATCATCGAAGAAACCCTGCTTGTACGCCGCATCCAGCCGCTGGTGGCTGGTGAGGGTCAACTCGTCCTGGGCCAGGCGCTTGATCTGCCAGCGCTTGGCCATTTCCTCGCAGTGTTCACCCATGGACAAGCCGGTGCGCGGCTCGCCATTGCGCGGCAGCAGCGGCTTGAAAAACATCGACGGGCGCACCCCCACCAAGGCCTTCAACCTGGCGCCGGTGCCCTTGGCGCGGTTGGCTGAAAGCAAGGTGCGGCGCAGGGACTCGTTGATGCCGATGGGCGCGTCGGAGGTGGTGTCGGAACCACCGGCAACGCCCACTTCGATCTGCCCAAGGGCGATCTTGTTCGCCACCAGCAACGCCGCTTCCAGGCCGGTGCCGCAGGCTTGTTGCAGGTCGTAAGCCGGGGTTTCGGGAGACAGTGTGGTAGACAGCAGGCTTTCCCGGGCCAGGTTGAAATCCCGGGAGTGCTTGATCACCGCACCCGCGGCAAACTCGCCCAGGCGCAGGCCGTGAAGGTTGTAGCGGTCCACCAGGCCTTGCAGGGCGGCGACCAGCAGATCCTGGTTGCTGTCATGGGCGTACACAGTGTTGGAGCGGGCGAACGGGATACGGTTGCCGCCGATAATCGCCACGCGGCGCGTCGGGGCCGGGTTGAAACTGTAGTCACTCATCGATCGGTCTCATTCCAGATAAACAGCCCACGCATATGGGGTTTGTCACCGGCGAAATTACGCACTTCAAACTCACGGCGCGGGCCGGTTGGCGGAACGTTCCACAGCGCCACCTGGCCGGGCAGGAAGATCGGCAGCTTGAAGTCGCAATGGGCCTCGGCCTGGTCCAGTCCGCCGGGGGGTTGCTGGGCGGCCAGGGCGCGGCCAAGGGTCCACATGCCGTGGGCGATGGCCCGGCGAAAGCCGAAGAGTTTGGCGCCAATCACCGAGGTGTGAATCGGATTGAAATCCCCCGAGACCCTGGCGAAACGCCGCCCCAGATCCGCCGGCAGCACCCAGCGTTGAGTGCGCAGCAAACCTTCTTCCTGCAAGGGCAACGCGTCGTCCCACGGCTCGCCAACCGGCGCGTTTACGTCACGGCGCAGGTACAGGCTGTCGCTCTCCCATATCAGGGCGCCCGCGCTGTAGCCACGGGTGGCGATGCTCAGGGCCTGGCCCTTGGGATGGGCGACCCAGCGTTCGCAATACACCTCCAGGCGCAAGGCCTGGCCCGCCTCCAGCCGTCGATGCTGGCGGATGCGATTGGCCAAATGCACCATGCCGCTGGCCGGGTACGGGAAACTCGGGCGGGTCAGCAGCATCAGGTGCAAGGGGAACGCCAGCACATGGGGATAGGACAGCGGCACGCCTTGCTCATGGCGGAAACCACAGGCCCGACCGTAAGCCGCGATCCCTTGGGCAGACAGCTCGACGGCCGAACGCACCAGGCGTTCTTTCGGCAACGTCGGCTCGCCTTCCAGCTTCGGTTTGCGCAGCCCCAATACCCCGTCCAGCAACAGCCGCGAGCGCGAGGGCGGCGGGTCAATAATCTGCGTCACATAGTCCATGCTCAGGCTCCCAACAGGCTTTGGCCGCAGACCCGCACCACCTGGCCATTGACCCCGCCGGATGCCGGATGCGCCAGCCAGGCGATGGTTTCTGCCACGTCGATGGGTTGCCCGCCCTGGGACATCGAGTTCATCCGCCGCCCCGCTTCGCGAATCATCAGCGGGATCTTCGCGGTCATCTGGGTTTCGATAAAGCCCGGTGCCACGGCATTCACCGTCACTTGCTGCGCCGCCGCCTGCGGGGCCAGGCCTTGTACCAGGCCGATCACCCCGGCCTTGGAGGTGGCGTAGTTGCTTTGCCCGAGGTTGCCGGCGATACCGGAAATCGATGAGACACACACGATCCGCCCGCCCGGATTCAGGCCCTGGCTTTCCAGCAGCGCCGTGCTCAGATGCAACGGTGCTTCCAGGTTGACCGCCAGTACGCTGCGCCACGCGGTCTCAGTCATCTTGGCGATGGTCTTGTCGCGGGTAATCCCGGCGTTGTGCACCACCACGTCGAATGCACCGTGTTGGCTGACATGGGCGTGCAACTGCTGCGCGGCATCGGTGGCGGTGATGTCCAGCGCCAGTGCGGTGCCTGCGACACTGCCGGCCGCCTGTTGCAGCGAATCCTGGGCCTGGGGCACATCCACGCAGACCACATGGGCTCCATCGCGGGCCAGCACCTGGGCGATTGCCAGGCCGATGCCACGGGAGGCGCCGGTGACCAGGGCACGGCGGCCGCCGAGGGGTTTGTCCCAGTTGATTTCGGTTGGGCTATCGACGGTTTTTTCGAGGCGCACCACCTGCCCCGAGACATAGGCCGAGCGCCGCGACAGGAAGAACCGCAGGCTGCTTTCCAGCCCGTCCTCGGCACCCGGTGCGACGTAGATCAACTGCACGGTGATCGCCCGGCGCAACTCCTTGGCCAACGAACGCACCAGGCCCTCAAGGGCACGCTGGGCAATGGCCTGGGGCAGGTCCTTGCACTGCTCCGGCGCGGTGCCGAGCACCACCACCCGGGCGTGCTGCCCAAGGCGCCTGGCGTTGGCGTGGAAGAATTCGTAGAGCTCGTCCAACTGCTTGAGGTCGGCGATGTCGCTGGCGTCGAACACCGCGCCCTGGACCTTGACCGTGGAGGGCGCCTTGAGGGTCGCAGCGGTGGCGGTCACTGTATCGGTGGCGGTGAAGATGCGCTGGATTTGCGCCCCCAGGCGCCCTACCCCCGCGACGATTACCGGGTTGGCCAGGCCTTGCTGGCCGCTGCGGTGACGTTGCAATGCCAGGGGTTGGGGCAGCCCGGCAGTGCGGGCCAACCAGGCTCCCCAGGGGGAATTGACGAAAGAGAGGTAGCTGTCACTCATGGATAAATTCACTCACAAACACGGTGTTGCCATGGAAACCCGATCCTTGTAGGAGCTGGCTTGCCTGCGATTGCGGTGTGTCAGCCAACACATCTGGCACTGAACCAACGCTATCGCAGGCAAGCCAGCTCCTACAGGGGTCGTGTTCCTCCAGTTCCAGTCAGTTGACCGGCGCGTTTTCGCCTTGGTTGGCGCGGCGTCTTGCGCTCGGTTTGGCGGCCTGTTCCAGCGCCTGCTGGCGCTGTTGCAAGGCTTCCAGCAAACCGAAGTCCTGCGGGAAGTCGTCCACCTGGATCGCGTGATCGCCATATTCCACATAGCGCGCGAGCAAGCTGTCGTCTTCCTCGCTGATCAGGTCCAGCGCCCGCGCCTTGACTCGCCACGGAGTAAACGCCGCACTGGAAATCGGCATTGGCTCGATCAGGCCTTGCTTGATCGCCCCCTTGAGCCGCGCCTCGATCAGCTCCACTTGCGGCAACAGGCGCAAGGCCAGCTCGCCGTAAGCCAGCTTGTCGATTTCCGGCCGAGGAATGTAGGAATTGCCCAGCAAGCGGTCGCGGGTTTCCCCCGGCACCTGCACCAGCTCCGCCACTTGCGCCAACAGGCGATCCGACGGTTTGCGCTGTGGAATACCGAACGGGAACGTCAAGCCACGCACCACCGCCGCCGCGGCTTTCGACGGGTAGTTGTCGAGCACTTCGGCCAGGGCCTCATGGGCGCGCAGCAACGCGTCCTGGGCCGCCCAATGCACCAGCGGCAAATCTGCCTGTGGCCGGCCATCATCCTCAAAACGCTTGAGCACGCAGGACAGGATGTACAGCTGGGACAGAATGTCCCCCAGCCGCCCGGTGATGCTTTCCTTGCGCTTGAGGGCACCGCCCAGCACGCCCATGGAAATGTCCGAGATCAACGCCAACACCACCGACAGCCGATTGGCCTGGCGGTAGTAGGACGCCAGCGCCGGATCGGTCTTGCCCGGCACGGAAATCAGCCGTCCGCCCGTCAGCGAATACACTGCGGCACGCACGGTATTGGCCAGCACGAAGCTCAGGTGACCGAACATTGCGCTGTCGAAGTCCACCAGGGCCTTGCGCCGGTCCGTATTGCGCGCCGCTTCCATCTCGCGGAACACATACGGATGGCAGCGGATCAGGCCCTGGCCGTAGATGATCAGGCAGCGAGTCATGATGTTCGCGCCCTCCACCGTGATGGCGATGGGGCTTTGCTGGTAGGCCCGGGCGAGGAAGTTGTTGGGCCCCATGCAGATGCCCTTGCCGGCCACGATGTCCATGCCGTCGTTGACGATGATCCGCGCCCGCTCGGTAACGTGGTATTTGGCGATGGCCGAGATCACCGAGGGTTTTTCACCGGCATCCAGTGACGCTACCGAGACTTTGCGCACCGCGTCGCAGGCATACAGATGCCCGGCCATGCGCGCCAGGGGCGCCTGCACGCCTTCGAACTTGCCGATGGGCAGGCCGAATTGCTTGCGCATCGCCGCATAAGCGGTGGTGCCGCGCACAGCCACCTTGCCCAGGCCGACGTTGGCCGACGGCAGGGAAATCGCCCGGCCAGCCGCCAGGCATTCCATCAGCATGCGCCAGCCGTTGCCGACTTGCTCGCGGCCGCCGATCACCCATTCCAGCGGGATAAACACATCCTTGCCGGTGGTCGGACCATTCTGGAATACCGCGTTGAGTGGCCAGTGACGCCGGCCGCTGTTCACCCCCGGATGGGTGGTGGGGATCAACGCGCAGGTGATGCCCAGGGAACCCGGCTGGCCGAGCAGACCGTCCGGGTCTTCGGCGCGGAAGGCCAGGCCGAGCACGGTGGCGATTGGGCCGAGGGTGATGTAGCGCTTGTCCCAGGTCACACGGAAACCCAGCACTTCCTCACCTTCGTGCATGCCCTTGCAGACGATGCCCAGGTCTGGAATCGCGCCGGCGTCGGAGCCGGCATACGGGCTGGTCAGGGCGAAGCACGGGATGTCTTCGCCCCGTGCCAGGCGTGGCAGGTAGTAGTTGCGCTGGGCGTCGGTGCCGTAGTGCAGCAGCAGTTCGGCCGGGCCCAGGGAGTTGGGCACCATCACTGAAATCGCCGCCGCCGAGCAGCGGGTCGAGAGCTTCATCACCACTTGCGAATGCGCATAGTGGGAGAAGCCTTTGCCGCCGTACTGCTTGGGAATGATCATGCCGAGGAAGCCGGCATCCTTGGTGTACTGCCAGCCTTCGGGGGACATGTCTTGCCAGACCTGGGTGGTTTCCCAGTCGTTGGACATGTCGCACAGGGTCTCCACTTCGTTGTCGAGGAAAGCCTGTTCTTCAGCGCTGAGGCTGGCGGGTGCGGCTTGCAGCAGGCGTTCCCAGCGGGGTTTGCCGCTGAACAGCTCGGCGTCCCACCACACGGTGCCGGACTCGATGGCAGCACGCTCGGTGTCGGACATCGCCGGCATGATGCCGCGAAAAAGGCCCAGGGCCTTGCTGGTCAACAGGGTGCGGCGCAGGGGTTTGATCGTCAGCAGCAGCGCGGGCAACACCACCAGCACCGCCACCACGCCGGCGCCGAAACCGGCGACTGCGTTGAACAGGTAACCGGCCGCCAGCCAGGCCAGGCCGGCACCCAGCCAGAGGGTGGCAGCGGCTTGTCGATACGCCAGGGCAATCGCTGCTGCGAGTCCCGCCAATAACCAGATAACCATGGGGATACCTCTACTCAATTCAGGGTACGGCCAACGCCCGGGCAGATCGGAATGACCTGTGACGTAAAGCCACACTACAAACTTGAAAAGATAAATTCAAATTTTGTTTTGAAATTTTTATTTAATGCTTGGACGAAAAAATCAAGGGCTGAGCAAGTCAGCCTGGTGGATCAAAGGGAGCACGTGAGAAATGCCGGAAGAGCAGCAAGATGCGCTTGCTGCCCTCCTTTATCGGCTAGTCAATTCACTTCACTGCACGCGATCAGAACGCGTAAGTCGCTGATAGGCTGACCACCTCCCCTTTGCTGTCGACCTTGCCATCCAGGCGTGCGCCGCCGAGACGATCGACGTTCTGCGTCTTCAACTTGACCTCTTCCACAAACTGCCGGGAGTACGCACCGTCCAGGGTCAGCCCCGGAATAGCTCTTACGGCGTAGCTCAGCCCCAGGGAAGCAAACCAGCGGTCACCGTCAGGAATACGTGGGTCACGTGTGGAGTTACGGGTTGGAGTCTGGTCATTGGCGACACCGGCACGCACGGTCCAGTCGTCGGTGAGTTTGTAGTCACCGCCCACCGACAGCATCCAGACGTCACGGTACTTGTAGGGAATCGACACGATGGTGCTGCCGTCGGACTTCAGGGTCAGGTCCTTGAACGAAGACCATTGCGTCCACATGGCGCTGACACCCAGGGTGAAGCGGTCGTTGAACACGTGCACCCAATCAATCGCGGCATTGGCCGGAATATCCAGCTGGGTTGAGGCGTTGGCGCCATCCGGGTACAGATGCAGGCCCGGGTACGCCTGCTCTACCAGGGTTTTGCCGAAAGCAGGGTTGATATCGGTCATCAGGCTTCTGGAGCCGTCATCGGCATAGATATTGTAGTTACCCTCCAGCTTGTTCTTGATCTTGGCGTGGTAGTTCAGGCCAACAGTATCCTGCAGCGTCGGCTTCCAGACCACGCCGGCAAACCAGCCGACAGAGGTGTTATCTACCTTGACCCGCATCAAGGCATGCCCAACCCCTGAAGGAAAGGGTGCACCGCCCAATCCTGGCGACAAGGCCGCCGCTGCCAGCAGGTCGACGTTCTGGCTGACAAAGCCACTACTGTGCTGCACGATGGCGCCACCACCAATGGAGAACTGGTCGTTGACCTTGAACGACAGCGAGCCCGTCACACCTACCGTTTCGATCTTGGTGTCGACGGCGAAGTCGCGACCCTTCCAATCCGGGTCCCAGGTACTTTTCATGCCTTGAGGGACAACAGCGCTAAAGCCGAGCGCAAAACGGTCATTGAGCGGAATCACCGCAAAGCCGGTAGGCAGCCAAGCGGTGAAGCCTGCTTCGCCGCCGTTGCCTGTGCGCGGGGTTGAGGTAGGTATACCTGTCAACGGATCAATGACGCTGGAACTGCTCGGATCTCCCTTGTAGTCGTAAGCACTGCCCTTGTACTTGATATTGACGCGGGCGTAGTCGACGGTTTGCTGCACGATAGTGTGATCAATAAATGCCATGGCAGCCGGGTTGTTGTACGCAGCTGAAGGGTCATCCTTGAACAGCGAACCACCACCAAAGGCACGGCCCCAGCCCTGCGCGCCATAGGTCGGGGTAGCAAAACCACCTGCCTGCGCCGGAGCGGTAATCATCAGCCCCCCCAGCAATGCGAGCCCCAATACAGCCTGCACCTGTTGTTTTTTATTATTCATGCGGCACTCCTTATTGTTATCAAACTGAGCCTGCTCGAGCCGGCTCGTCTTGCTGCTTCGTTTGCCCGTTCAGGGGCATATTTCAACCTTTGATCTGATGATCAAGTTCAAGGACTAATCGTGAGGACTGGCGAAGGCTTGAAACTGAATGCCGTGATTCGGCAGCTGTCGCTTACGGTGTGAGGGCTAAGGAGGCTAAAGGTGTTATCAGCAGCACTCCATTGCGTGGTCAACGTACTTGGAGACGCGCACGTGTCGGAGAAGAACTTCTCGGCGAAACCTGAAAGTGTTGCGGTGCTGGCATTCGTCGGTACGAGGGTCCACGGCAGATTAAGCGGCCCGGAAACTCCGCACAGTGCGTTGCCCGTAAAAGTGGCACCGGTGATGGTCGCACTTGAACCGTCGGAAGCGACCTTTCCGGTCAGCGCGACTGTGCAAGGGACGGGTGTCCATACCAAAAGTTTTACTGCGGTAGAGATCGAGCCAGTGGCAGTAAATGCGGCGCCCGCCTGGGCAAACGATGCCGCGTGGGTCATTGAGGATGTGAATGCCAGGCCAAGCAGCAGCGCAGTTAGAGAAATACGTGTGGTAAGGCTTTGCATTGTCTTAGTCCCCAGACTTTTTATTGTTATCCACCGGCTCCGCCGGCATCAGTTACATGGCCAGACACCTCGCCTGAGGCGCAAGCCGATCAAAATTCGTTTATCAAGGATTTATCATCAGGTATGGCATTGCGAAGCGCATCGACACAACTTCACAGCTACCGGGAAGTACCTGATTGATTGCATAGAGATTTAAGCCATCGGTGTTATTGAAGAGAGAAACGCTAATAGTTGCAGGACCGCAGTTAGTACCAGGAATAATTGGCGGAAGGCTCGCCACAGTGAAACTGACATTAGATAATGCGCCGAAAGCACTGGCTGTTGGACTCAATACCCATGGCAAGTTACTGACACGATACATGGCACACAGGGCGTTGCTGCCAGCGATATAAACACTGGTCAGACTTGCCGTGGAACCATCGTGGGATACCCGCCCAACAAACTGGATATTACACGTTACAGGTGTCCTCATCGAAGACGGCGACTTCAGCGTCAGGGTGCCGTTAACGGTGGTAAATGATTGGTCGGCAGGAATGAAAGACGCCGCGTTGGCCATCGAAGCCGCACAAATGCACATTGCAACAGCAGTAGCACCCACGAACGTTTTCAAGCTTTCCATGTTTTTCCACCTGTCTGGTGACGTATTCACCAAGCGCAATGAACGGTGTTGTCAGCCGATCCGTTGGCTGTCCATCCCTGAACAAGCGCCTCTCGCGAGGCGCCTGCCTTCCATCGGGGTGATCAACCCTTTTTACGGAGTACGCCTATCAAGGAATTACCACGGCACCCGGTGCGGTGAGGCTCAGCGACACCACGGTGCAACTGCCGGTCAGCGTCTGGTTGGTTGCAGTGATCGTGCTGGAAGCTGGGCTGGCAGTTGACGCCAGGCCCACGGCAATAGTGGTCGGGCCGCAGTTGGTGGCAGGAATGATTGGCGGTGCACCTGCGATGGTGTAGCCAACGTTGGTCACGGTACCCGCAGTAACGGAGGTAGCCGATAGTTTCCATGGCAGGTTAGTCATCTTGGGCAATGCGCACAGGCTGTTGGAACCCGATACGGTGGCGCTATTGATATTGGCAGTACCATCGGCGTTAACAACACCCTGGAAAAGAATGTTGCAAGTCACTGGCTGCTGAAACGACGACGGCGATTTGACCGTAATGCTGCCGTTAGCGGTGATGCTTGCACCAATAGGGCTGAAAGACGCCGCACTGGCCATCGAAGCAGCACCCATGCAAACAGTCAAAGCAGTCAAAGACACGAGGGTTTTCAAGCTTTTCATTATTTTTCCTCACATGTTATGGCGAGTCATTTCGCCAGGGGTAATGGCCATGATCGAGAGGTCACGGTGAATCTGCAGAACTTCCCTTTCCAGCCAAATTTCAATTCAATTACCGCTACAACATCCCACTGTTACTCAACAACTTTGAAACTCGGCGGCATCTTGATCGACACCGTCTTGATCTTGCAGTCTTCGCCGATAGGCACATTCGACGCTTCCAGCTTGCCGGTGGCGTTATCCCAGGTTCCATCGGCAGTAGAAGGCCCGCACTTGCCGCCCAAACCAAAGGCATGCACATCCACGGCGATCTTCGACATCGAGCCGCTCCTGGTATCTTTAGCCACCAATACCCACGGCAAGTTGATGGCTTCGACCCGGCTGCACTTGAGGCCGCCGTCGAACTCAACTTTGTCGACATTTACTGACGACCCATCCGCCGCCACTTTGCCGGCGACCTTGATGGTGCAATCCGCGCTGATCAGCGCGCCTTTGGAAAAGCTGATGGGGCCCTGGGCAGTAAACGCGCTGCCGGCAGGTTCGATACGGGCGGCCTGGGCCTGGTGGTAAACGATCAGGCCCAGGGCGGCCAATACAATGTGCGTGGTGAACTTGGCAGGGGTTTGCATGGTGTACGTCCTTCCCTTAATTTTATTTTTGTTCGGGTCAAACAACTGTCTTGCAACTAAGCCGTACTCGAAACCGGTAAAGCCTGGGCGATGAAAACCTGCGCGATACACAGATCCCGAGTACGCCCTACAACTGACTGCTTTCGTTAGAAGGGTCTGGTGGTGTTGCTGTACTTCTCCAGGTACTTCAAACGCTGTGAAGGTTGAAGATTGGTCAGGGTGATATCCCCGGCGTAATGATTAAGTACCCGGTGATCCATGCGTCGTCGCCACAAGTACGGCACATACGCCCAGACAATCATGCTGGCATAACCGTATGGGAGTTGCGGCGATTCATCAAAATGACGCAGTGACTGATAACTTCTGGTTGGGTTGGCGTGATGGTCGGAGTGCCGCTGCAGTTGGAACAGAAAGATATTGGTGACAATCCGATTACTGTTCCAGGAATGGCGTGGCGAGCAACGTTCATAACGACCGTTGGGCAACTTCTGGCGTTTCAGGCCGTAGTGCTCGACATAGTTCACCACTTCCAGCAGCGAGAAACCGTAGATGCCCTGGATGATCAGGAATGGAATCACTGCCGCGCCCAGCCAGGCAATCATCGCGCCCCACAACACCACACTGTACATCCAGGCGCTGAGTACGGCGTTCTTCCAGTGCCAGGCCGGCAGGCCGAGTTTGCGCAGGCGTTCACGCTCCAGGTTCCACGCCGAGCGGGCGCTGAACCATACCGAGCGCGGCAGGAAGGCCCAGAAGCTCTCCCCCAACCGCGAACTGGCCGGGTCTTCCGGGGTGGCGACGCGCACGTGGTGGCCACGGTTGTGTTCGGTGTAGAAGTGCCCGTAGAAGGTCGGCGCCAGGGTGATCTTGGCCAGCACGACTTCCAGCAGGCGCGGCTTGTGCCCCAGCTCATGGGCGGTGTTGATGGCGATGCCGGTGGCAGCGCCAGTGGACATTGCCATGCCCAGGTAGGTGAACCAGCTCACCTCGCCATGCAGCTCGGTGCGCGCGGTGATGAACGCGGCGGTTTTCGCCAGCCAGCTCGACGGGTCCAGGGTGGCGGTGGCATGCAACAGGCCGCCATTGATAATCCAGTCGATACCGCCTGCGGCCAGCCACCCGGTGACCACCAGGGATGAGATGACAAACAGCACGCCGGTGTAGACGATCCAGCGGTAGTAGCTTTGGGATTCGAGGTTGCTGACGGCGGACTCGGGCGGGTTACTGACGTCTTCACCCAGCAGGCCGTCGATCAGCGGGATCAGGCCGAAGATCACCAGCACACCGACCCACCACAGTTGTTGCACGCCGGTAGTGATGGCCAGGGCGCCAGAGAGAATTGGGGTTGCCAAGGGCATGATGCCGAGCCACCACAGGTGGCGCTTGCCGTCGGTCCAGACGTTCGGGGCAGCCAGGGTCTGATTCATGGCAGCCTCCGCACGACGCAGGCAGGCAGGGAGCAAAAATCAACACTGGACAGGTACACGGAGCGGTGACTGCCCCGAGAATTCAACCATGCGATAAAAGGCGTTTTTTTCATTATTTTATTCGCTCTTAGGCATTTCAAAAATTGTTTCAAATTAGACATTGAAATAATTTTTTTAAATAAATAGCGCGGAATCGTTAGGTCGTCAACTAGTTTCTTGAACCCTTTTGAACGTGACCGGGCAGTCTCTTTTTCAGCCGTTTGGTCAGGTGTCTAGGGCAAGCATTGACGAGTTCGAACCGCGAGTTCAGTCGCACAATTATTTACTCGCCAACGCAAACGGCGGGTGCAACACCGTGGCGCTTTCCGGCGGCCGGACGCGCTTGGCTATCTGCTCGACCACCGCCGCGACACGCTCGGTGGCCGTGATCGGCAACATATGCCCGCGCCCTTCCACCAGCTGCAGCTTCAGGCCCGGCACCAGGCTGGCCAGGGCCTGCCCGTGTTTGCGGAAATCCAGCACCTTGTCCTGCGCGCCATAAATCAGCCCGATCGGCAACGTCAGCTGCGGGTAGCGCTTGACCATGTCCGGCAGGAAATCGTTGACCAGGTTGATCTCGGTGGAGGCGGCATAGAAGTTCTCGGGCCGCATGCCCAACAAGCCGCCGCCACGGGTGGCGAAGTCTTCCGGGGCCGGGTCGGGGGCAAACACGCCCTTGACCACCGAGCCTTTGGTCAGCAATCCGATCGGCATGGTCAGGGTGTGCGACATAAAGCGTCGCAGCCATCCCGGGCGTATCGCCAACGACATAAACACCAGCGGCAGCAGGCGCTGGGGATGGGTCAGGGGCGCCACCAGGATCAATCCGGACACCGCGTGGGGATGGTCCAGGGCCAGGGCCAGGGAAATCGCCCCGCCGAGGGAATGCCCCAGCACCAGCGGCTTATCCAGGTCAAGCGTCTGGATAAAGCTGGCGACTTGCCGGGCCTGGCCAGGCAGGTCCGCGGCCGTGCCGGCATGCCGGGTGGAATAACCCGACCCCGGACGATCCACGGTGATCACTCGAAAGTGCTCACGCAATTGGGCAGACAAGGCGTACGTCAAGTTGCGACTGCTGCCCATCAGCCCGTGGATCATCACCAGCGGTGGGCCCTTGCCCTCGTCTACATAATGAAAGCGCTCGCCGTTGATCTCCAGAAAGCGCCCGTTGATCGGAACAGCAGCTTCTATTCGCCGTGTCATCCGGGCACTGAAGGCCCACAACACTACGCTTAACCCTACACACACACCCGCAGCGACAACCCACTCGACAGCCATAGCTCGGTCCTCTGCATCCCTGCGTTGCTGGCGGCCCGACCGGTATTGGTCAAGGCCTCAGCCATCGTCCACCCTGGACCTTAACTGTGTGCGTACAAGCTCTCGTCCGTCGGATAAGTCGCACATGAGGAACTGGGTCGTAGCCTAGACGATATTTTCAGGTAGATTATTTGAAATCTTTTTTAAAATAAATAATTCAATTTTCCTTTGCAATGGTGTTCTATCTAAAAAGCCAAAACAAAAACAAGGAGCACATCCGATGTCGACACCCGTAAGGCGCCACCGGCCCACGAGGGACAGCCTATGAATGCCCATGACACCATCGACATCGCCATCATCGGTTCCGGATTTGCCGGGCTGTGCATGGCGATCAAACTCAAGGAAGCCGGGTTCCACGACTTCTTTATTGCCGAACAGGCCGATGCTCTCGGCGGCACCTGGCGGGACAACCACTACCCCGGTTGCGCCTGCGACGTGCAATCCCATGTCTATTCGTTTTCCTTTGCGCCCAACCCGGACTGGACCCGGCAATTTGCGCCACAGGCGGAGATTCGCGCCTACCTGGAGCAGTGCGCCCGGCGCTTCGAACTGGCGCCGTTCCTGCGCTTTGGCATGGGCCTGGAGAAGGCGGTATTTGATGAGGCGCAACAGCGCTGGAGCCTGAGCTTCAGCAATGGCCGCCAGGTGAGTGCGCGGGTGCTGGTGTCGGGAATGGGCGGCCTGTCGCGCCCGGCACTGCCGGATATTCCGGGCCTGGACAGCTTCAAGGGCAAGCGCTTCCACTCCCAGCAGTGGGACCACGAGTATTCATTGAAGGGCAAGCGCGTGGCGGTGATCGGCACCGGCGCCAGTGCCATTCAGTTCGTGCCGCAGATTGCGCCGCAGGTGGCCCACCTGGACCTGTTCCAGCGCACCCCGCCGTGGATCATGCCCAAGCCCGACCGGCCGATTTCACGCTTCGAGCGCTGGGCATTCAAGCACCTGCCGTTCACCCAGCGCCTGGTACGCGGCGCGTTCTATTGGGCACTGGAAGGTCGCGTGGTGGGCTTTGCCCTGCACCCGCGCCTGATGAAAATGGTGCAGAAAATCGCCGTGCGCCACCTGCACAAACAAGTGGCCCGCCCTTCCCTGCGCAAGACCCTGACGCCGGACTACACCATCGGCTGCAAGCGCGTGCTGATCTCCAACGACTACTACCCGGCCCTGTCCCGCAGCAATGTGCAGGTGGTAACCGACAACGTGCTGCGCATCGAGGCGGACGGGGTGATCACCGCCGACGGCATCAAGCACCCGGCCGACTGCCTCATCTTCGGCACCGGCTTCCAGGCCACCGATCCGCTGCCCCGCAACTGCATCATCGGGCGCCACGGCATCGACCTGATGGACACCTGGCAAGACGGCGCCCACGCCTACCTGGGCACCACGGTGCCGGGTTATCCGAACCTGTTCCTGATCGTCGGCCCCAACACCGGGCTGGGGCATAACTCGATGATTCTGATGATCGAGGCCCAGGTCACCTACATCCTCGATGCCCTGCAGCAAATGCAGCGTCATCGCATCGCCACGGTGGACGTCAAGCCGGCGGTGGAACTGGCCTACAACGCCAGGCTGCAGGAAAAACTCAACAGCACCATCTGGTCCACCGGCGGCTGCAAGAGCTGGTACCTGGACCCACGCACCGGCAAGAACACCACGCTGTGGCCCGGCTCCACCTGGCGTTTCAAGCAGGTCACCCGGCATTTCGCCCTCAAGGACTACGTCGCCAGCCTGGTGCCGATACCGTCCACCGCGCGCCCGGCCGCAACGCCCCACACCACCGCAGAAGGGAGCCTGTCATGAAGTCATTCAACGGCCGCGTGGCGGCCATTACCGGCGCCGCTTCCGGCATGGGCCGCGCCTTGGCCCTGGCGTTGGCGCGTGAAGGCTGCCACCTGGCGCTGGCGGATAAAAACAGCCAGGGCCTGGAGCAGACCGTCGCACTGATCAAGGCCCAGGTGCTTGCACCGGTGCTGGTCACCTCGCAGGTGCTGGACGTTTCCGAGCGCCAGGCCGTGGAAGACTGGGCCGCCCGATGCGCCGCCGAACATGGCCAGATCAACCTGATCTTCAACAACGCCGGCGTCGCGCTGTCGAGCACCGTCGAAGGCGTGGACTACACCGACCTGGAATGGATCGTCGGGATCAACTTCTGGGGCGTAGTGTACGGCACCAAGGCCTTTTTGCCGTACCTCAAGGCCAGCGGCGATGGGCATGTGGTCAACACTTCCAGCGTGTTCGGCCTGTTCGCCCAGCCGGGCATGAGCGGCTACAACGCCACCAAGTTCGCCGTGCGTGGTTTTACCGAGTCCTTGCGCCAGGAACTCGACCTGCAGAAAAGCGGGGTCTCGGCCACCTGCGTGCACCCTGGCGGGATCCGCACCGACATCTGCCGCAGCAGCCGGATCGACGCCAACATGACCGGCTTCCTGATTCACAGCGAACAGCAGGCCCGGGCCGACTTCGAAAAGCTGTTCATCACCGACGCCGACCAGGCCGCCAAAGTGATCCTGCAAGGCGTACGCAAAAACAAACGCCGCGTGCTGATTGGCCGCGACGCCTATTTTCTGGACCTGCTCGCCCGCTGCCTGCCTGCCGCCTATCAAGCGCTGGTGGTGTTGGCCAGCAAACGCATGGCGCCCAAGCAACGCAATGCGCCCTCGCCCGTCCTTGAAACCAACGAAGAGCACCGTCTCTGAACTGGAGTACCGACCATGCTGCCGATTCGCCGCGACCTCCGTTTTGCCCTGCCGGCCGAACGCATCAAGGACTGGCATGAACAAGGCCCGTTCATTACCCACTTTTTCAACGCACTGTCGTTGCTATTTCCCCAGGGCGAACTGTTCTTCATGGACAGCGTGCGTCACTACCGCCAGCGCATCGAAGACCCGGAGCTGAAGAAAGAAATCCAGGGCTTCATCGGCCAGGAAGCCATGCACAGCCGCGAGCACGTGGCCTACAACGATCTGCTGCAAGCCGCAGGGCTGCCGGCGAATACCCTCGACCGTCGGCTGAAGATGATCCTCGACGCGCAAAAGAAATACCTGCCCGCCTCCTTCAACCTGGCGGTGACCATTGCCCTGGAGCACTACACCGCGATGCTCGCGGAAATCCTCCTCAGCGACCCGTCGCGGTTCGGGGATTCGGTCAAGGGTTACCAGCAGATGTGGTACTGGCATGCCCTGGAAGAAACCGAGCACAAGGCGGTGGCGTTTGATGTGTGGAACAGCGTGATCAAGCCCGGGCCCAAGCGTTATCTGCTGCGCACTTCCACCATGCTCATCACCACGGGGCTGTTCTGGCTGACGATCCTGGACTTTCACCTGCGCCTGTTGTTTGCCGACCGGCGTTCGGGCGGGCATTTGAAGGGCTTCTGGCGGATGCTCAAGTTTCTGTACGGGCCCAAGGGCGTGTTCCCGCGCATGGCGCTGCCCTGGTTGCATTACTTCAAGCCCGGGTTCCATCCCTGGGACCACGACAACCGGGCACGCCTGGCGGGTATTGACCGCCTGGTGGAGGAGATCGAGCAGGCCCATAAAGGTTATGGGCCCGCCTGAGTCCGCTTAGCGCTGGGTCGGGATCCGAATATCACCATCCCGGCACTGGCTCTTGACGCTGCGCGGGCAGCCGGCAAACGCCAGGTCCTTGGTCAGGCACACCCGCACCTCGGTCAGCACGGCACCCTTGCAGATCACCGCAAGGCTATGGTTGCCCATGGCCGGGTTGCTCTCGCGAAACAGCGCTTCGATGTCCCGCGCGCCCAGGCCGCTTCGGACATTGAAGGGCTCAAGCGGCTGCGGAATCTTGACCACGCTGAGCGCTGCATCGGTCTTGTCCAGGTAAGCCGACGCCTCAAGGCCGCTGCAGGTGCCGTGCTTGGCCCATTCATGCCTGAGCAGTTTGGGCGACGGGAACAGCGTCCTGCCCCGGGCGAAGTCTGCATCCGACAAGCGCGACTGCGGCTCACACGAAGCCGGCCAGCCGCCCTTCGCGTACTGCGGCCACAGCCCATGCAGGACAAACCCGTAGCCCTTGCCCGAACACTGCTGGTCGTCCGGGTGCGTCAGGCAGAAGGTCGGCGACCAGGACAGCGACAACACATAGAAATCAAACTCCCCGGCCTGCCCCTGGGCCCGCGGCGCTGCCGTCGCGGCCCCGGCCAACGCCAGGCAAAGCACAATCCAGGCTGCTTTCATTTTCATCCGTTCATTCCTTAAAAAGACAAAATTAAAGCACCGCTAGACCGCCAGGTTGGGGTTACGTTGTAGCACCCGGTCCATGACCCGGTCGGTCTTCAACGCCTCGATCGCCAGTGCCGGGTGTTTGCTCTCGCCGCGAATATGCGCATTCATCCCCAGCACGTGATGCCACTGGATATGTGCATGGTTGGGCACATCCAGCACCTCACTGGTCTCGCCCTCAAGCCGCAACGGCGCCTCATCGAACACCGAAAACGTGATGCGGCCCTTGCTGCCGATCATCTCTACCCGGTCTTCGCGCCGGTCGGCGACAAAGTTCCAGCAGCCCATGCCCAGCGCGCCCGAGGCGAACGTCCAGCAGGCGGTGACGGCATCTTCGGCGGCATAGCGCCCCGCCTGGCGCGCGGTAAACCCGGCCACCTCGACGATATCCCCGACCAGGTACTGGAACAGGTCAAAACCGTGGCTGGCCAGGTCGGCAAAATACCCGCCGCCGGCAATCGCCGGGTCGGTGCGCCAGTTGGCACTGCTGGCATCGTCTTCCGAAGGCGGCTTGCACAGGGTCCAGGTCAGATGACGCAATTCGCCGATGCGCCCGTCCTGCAGCCAGTCCCGCACCTGCTGGAAGCGTGGCAGGGAACGCCGGTAATAGGAGACAAACAGGTGCAGCCCGGCCTGTTCGAAGGTGCGTTGCATCAGCGCGCTTTGCTCGGCATTCAGGGACATGGGCTTCTCGACGCAGCAATGCTTGCCGGCAGCGGCCACCATCAGGCTGTATTCGAGGTGGCTGTCGGGCGGTGTGGCGATGTAGACCGCCTCCACTTCCGGGTCGTCGATCAGCGCCTGGGCGTCAGTGTAGAAACGGGCAATGCCGTGGCGTGCCGCATAATCGCGCACGGCCTCCTCGCGCCGCCCCATCACGGCCACCAGCGCAGAACCTGGCGCTTTGTAGAAGGCGGGTCCACTCTTGAGTTCAGTGACATCGCCACAGCCGATCATGCCCCAGCGTACGGTGTTCATCTGCATCTCCTTCAGGTGAGTTTTTTTCGATGGGGCAGTATCGGTGTTTTCCGGCCCCCTCTCCACCCTGCCGGATAAAGACTGAGCATGACAATTGCATTACACTTTTATGACAATCATCCAGCTGCGGGGGCACAGACGATGAAAATAAGGGCCACGGTGATTTGCGAGCACGACGGGCACATCCTGTTCGTGCGTAAAGCCCGATCGAAATGGGCATTGCCCGGCGGCAAGGTCGAGCGCGATGAGCGGCCAGTGGGCGCGGCCGCGCGGGAGCTGGAAGAGGAAACCGGGCTGAACGTGGACGGTTTGCTGTTATTGCAGGAGCTGAAGGCCAGCGACACCCTGCACCATGTGTTCGAGGCGTCGGTGGTGAATATCGACGATGCCCGGCCACTGAGCGAAATCAAGGAATGCCAGTGGCATCCCTACAGTCGCCTGGATGACCTGGACACCACCCAGGCCACCCAGAAAATCGTCAAATCCTTCCTGCGCCGTCTCTAAGGCGCCGCCAGTTCCGGGCTTTGCCCACTGCGCAACAACGCCTGTCTTACCAGACCATTGGCTTTCTGCCGTTCGACAAAGGATTTGACGAACGCGGCAGCGGCTGCGTGCGCTACCGGTACCGCGACCGCCTGGCTGATGCTCATGAAGTCATCCTCCAGCAGGCACCAGCGCTCATCCAGCCGGTTTTGCAAGTAATCCCGAACCCCGGCCGCGGCGTTCAGGCCTTGCTCGATAAACAGGTCCACGGCAGCCGCCGAGGTCGGCGCGCGTACCAGTTCGGCATGCTGCACTGTGCGGCTCAGGTACAGGTCATACGCGGCACCCTGGCCGACAGCGATGCGTTGGCCCGGAGCATCGAGTTGGGACACGCTGCCCAGGGGTGAATCCACCGCCACCAGGTACGTACCCTTGATGATCACGTAGGGCGCGCTGAAGGCGATTTCCTGCTCGCGCACCGGTTCGATGGCCAGGAATGCCACGCGCCAGCGGTCATCGCCCAGCGCGGCGAAGACCTTGCCCGCCGCATCAAAAGTGATCAACTCAAGGTCGACCGCCAACTCATCGGCCAGGGCCCTGGCCAGCGCCACCGACACGCCCTGGGGCTGGCCGTCCTCGCCGCGCTGGGCCAGCACCGGGTTGCCAAAGTTGATGGCAGCCCTGAGCACACCCTCGGGGGCCAGTTGTTGCAGTACCTGCGGGTCAATCATTACGCGCTCCTTGAACGGTTCTTTGCACGGTCTTGCGAATGACGAAGGGCAAGACGCCGCCGTGTTCAAGGTAACCAACCTCCTGCAACGAGTCGAGGCGCAAGGTCAGGGGGGTACGCGTGGTCTCACCGGTGGCGCGGTCAATCTGCAAGGTGATCGGGTTGTCGCCGACCTGCAACGCGTCCAGGCCGAGGAAACTCAGGGACTCACTGCCGTCGAGGTTCAAGTCCTGCACCGATGCGCCCTCATCGAACACCAGCGGCAACACGCCCATGCCGATCAGGTTACTGCGATGGATTCGCTCGATGCTGCGGGCCACCACCACCTTGATCCCCAGCAGGGTCAGGACCTTCGCTGCCCAGTCGCGGCTGGAGCCGGCACCGTAGTTGATCCCGGCGAACAACACGGTGGGTGTACCGGCGTAGCTTTGGGCGGCGAGGTACAGCGGCAGGTAGTCGCTGCGGTCGGCATTCCAGGCCCAGACGCCCTGGCGCGGGGGCTGGTCGCAGGACAGCAGATTGTTCAGGCGCGGGTTGGTAAACGCGCCGCGCACCATCACTTCGTGGTTGCTGCGCCGGGTCGAATACTGGTTGAGGTCCGCCAGCGCTTCACCGCGCTCCCGCAGCCAATGCCCGGCCAGGCTGTCGGCCGGAATCGTGCCCGCCGGGGAGATATGGTCGGTGGTGACGTTATCCCCCAGCACCACCAAAGCTCGGGCGTTGCTGATGGCCAAGGACGCGGCCGGCACCGGCGTTACCCCGGCAAGGTACTGCGGGCGGCGCAGGTAAGTGGAGGCCGGGTGCCAGGCAAACTGCACGCTGGCGTCGGCTTCCAGCGCCTGCCAATGGTGAGTGCCTTGCCACAGCAGTGCCTGGCGCTGGTGAAACAGCGCCGGGCGCACCACCGCCGCCACTTGCGCGGCCACCTCGGCTTCGCTGGGCATTAACTCATGCAGGAACACCGGCTGGCCGTGGGCATCCATCGCCAGCGGTTGGGCCGACAGGTCGGTGTCGATGCTGCCGGCAATCGCATAGGCCACGCACAACGCGGGCGAGGCAAGGTAGCCGGCAGGGACTTTCGGGTTGACCCGGCCTTCGAAATTGCGGTTGCCCGAGAGCACCACCACGCCTTTCAAGCCCTGCTCGGCGAAGGTCTCGACATGGCGTTCGAGGCTGCCGGAATTACCGATGCAGGTCATGCAGCCAAAGCCCGCCAGGTCGAAACCCAGCGCGGCGAAATCCTCCAGCAAGCCGGCGGCTTCCAGGTAATCGGCCACCACCCGTGAGCCTGGCGACAGCGACGTCTTGACCCACGGTTTGCGCGTCAGCCCACGGGCGCGGGCGTTGCGGGCGAAGAGCCCGGCCTGGATCATCTGCGCCGGGTTGGCGGTGTTGGTGCAACTGGTGATGGCCGACATCACCACCGCGCCATGGGTGATCGGCACCTGGAATGACGGCTCGAAGAAATCCTGCTTTTGCGCGCTTACATGCTGATGAAACGACGCCCCGGCGTGGGCCAGGGACTGGCGCTGATGGGGCTGATGCGGGCCGGCGACACTCGGTTCAACCTGCGCCAGATCCAGCTCGATCAACTCATCGAACACCGGCTCGGGATCGTCGTCCCGGCGCCACAGAGATTGCGCCGACATGTAGGCCGAGACCTTGTGGATCAAGGCCTGCGGGCGCGCACTCAGGGTCAGGTACGCCAGCGTCTCGTCATCAAACGGGAAAAACACCACGGTGGCACCGTATTCCGGCGCCATGTTCGCCACGGTGCCCCGCGCCGCCCAACTCAGGGACGCCAGGCCCGGCCCGGTGAACTCGACAAACTTGCCGACCATGCTGCGCCGGCGCAGCAGTTCAGTCACCGTCAGTGCCAGGTCAGTGGCCGTCACGCCGTCGCGCAACGCATTGGTGACGCGAATGCCCACCACCTGCGGATAAGGAATCGGCACCGGTTCGCCGAGCATCGCCGCCTGCCCTTCCAGCCCGCCAACGCCCCAGCCCAGCACGCCGATGGCATTGATCATCGGCGTGTGGCTGTCGGTGGCGACCATGCAGTCGGGGTGCAACAGCACGTGGCCGTTGCGCGGCGCGCTTTCCCACACCACCTGGGCGATGGACTCCATGTTCATCTGGTGGATGATCCCGGTGCCCGGCGGGATCACCTTGAAGTTATCCAGGCTGGCCTGGGCCCACTTGATAAAACGGTAGCGCTCGCTGTTGCGGCGAAAATCGATGTCCAGGTTGGCATCCACCGCGCCCGCCTCGGCGTAGTGCTCGACGATCACCGAATGGTCGATGGTCAGCACCGCCGGGATCGAAGGGTTCACCGCCCGTGGATCACCGCCCAGCTCGGCCACCACATCGCGCATGCCGGCGAAATCCGCCAGGGCCGGCAGGCACGTGGTGTCGTGGAACATCAGCCGGTTGGGCTGGAACGGCACCTCGCAATCCGGCCCTTCGCCGATGGCCCGCGCCGCTACCTGTGGCAATGAAGCCGGGGCACAGCGGGCAATGTTTTCCAGGAGAATGCGCACGGAATACGGCAGGCGCTGCAGTTGCGCCGGGGTCAGCAACTGGCGCAGGTCGATCCAGGCAAAGCGCTGGCCGTCGATGTCGAGGTGACTGAGATACTCACTCATAGCTGTTTGAATACCCGTTCGATACGCTCAAGGCCCCAGTCCAGTTCTTCGCGGGTAATGGACAACGGCGGTGCGATGCGCAGTACGTTTTCGTGGGTTTCCTTGGTCAGCAGCCCTTCGGCCAGCAGCGCTTCGCAGATGGGCCGCGCATCGCGGTCCAGTTCCACGCCGACCCACAAGCCACGCCCGCGAATCTCGCGGATGGCCGGCGAGTGCATGGCCTTCAGGCGCTCCACCAGGTAGTGGCCCAGTTGCGCGCTGTTATCGATCAAGCCCTCCTCTTCCAGCACCTTCAACGCTTCCAGGCCAATGGCCGCCGCCAACGGGTTGCCGCCGAAGGTCGAGCCGTGGCTGCCGGCGTCGAACAGGTCCATGATCGAATGATCAGCGACGAACGCCGACACCGGCATGATCCCGCCGCCCAGGGCTTTGCCGAGGATCAATGCATCGGGGCGAATGCCTTCGTGCTGGAAGGCAAACCACTTGCCGGTACGGCCCAGGCCGGACTGGATCTCATCGAGGATCAGCAAGGTGTTGGTCTGGTCGCACAGCTGGCGCAGTTCCCGCAGGAAACCTGCGGCCGGCACGCGAATGCCGGCCTCGCCCTGGATCGGCTCGATCAGCACCGCGCAGGTGTCGGCGGTAATGGCCTGGCGGAAACTCTCGATGTCACCGAAGCGCGCCTCGGTGAAACCGTTGCAGAATGGGCCGAAGTCGGCCTTGTAGTCCGCCTCCGACGAGAAGCCGACGATGGTCGAGGTGCGGCCGTGGAAATTGTTGTCGGCCACCACGATGTTGGCCTGATTGGCCGGGATGCCCTTGATCCGGTAGCCCCAGCGTCGCGCCGCCTTGATCGCGGTTTCCACAGCTTCGGCGCCACTGTTCATCGGCAGGGCCGAGTCGAAGCCCGTGATGCGGCACAAGGTCTTGAGGAAGTTGCCCAAGGGTTCGCTGTAGAACGCCCGGGACACCACGCTGATCTTGTCGATCTGCGCCACGGCGGCGGCGCGGATGCGCGGGTGGACATGGCCGTGGCTGACGGCGGAATAGGCCGACATCATGTCCAGGTAGCGCTTGTCATCATCGCCAATGGCCCAGACGCCCTCGCCCTTGACGATCACCACCGGCAAGGGGGAATAGTTGTGGGCGCAGAATTGGTTTTCGAGGGTGATTGCCGGGTTGGGGTGCATGGTGGGGATGTCCTGCCGAATAAATAATGAATGAACAACAAAGACCCAATGTGGGAGCGGGCTTGCTCGCTCCCACATTTTGACCGTATTCCATAGCTGGCAAATCAGGCGCTGAGTAGCTTGCCGCTGCGAATCGGCGTGGCACCGGACACCCGGCCCAGCGGATCCCCCGGCTTCACAAAGCGCACGTCACGGCGCATGTACAACACGCCGGTGTTGTGGCTGCAAACCGTGGTGGCCTGCCCACTGTGGGGATCAACGATATCGAACAACGCCTGCCCCGCCTCGATGCGACTGCCCACCGCCGCCCGGTGTACCAGCACCCCGGCGCACGGCGCATAAAACTGTTCGCTGCCGGCCAACGGCGTCGCCGGGTTACGCAGGGCCGGCAATGGCCGTGGCGCGCCTTCAACCGCGCCCAGGTGGGTCAGGTAATCAATGATCGCCGTGGCGTCATGTTCTGCCAGTTCATAGGACACATCCCGCTGGCCACGATGCTCGACGGTCACCGCCACGCTGCTGTCCGGAATCGGAAACCGATCGCCAAACCGCTCACGCAGGTTGACCCACAGCAGGTACAGCGCCTCATCGAACGAGTTGGCCTGGGAATCGGTGGCCAGCAACGAGGCTTCAGAGCCGATGTAGCGCGCCAGCGGCTCCACGGTCGCCCACACTGCCTCGCCGGTGTACACATGCATCGCCGCTTCGCGGGAGCAGTGCAGGTCCAGCACGATGTCGGCATCGTGGGCCAGCAGCATCAGGGTGCGTTGCAGCGACTGGAATTCGTCCAGCGGCGCCGCGTCCAGCAGACATTCGCCCCAGGCCTGGCGGATCAGTTGGCGGTTGGCGTCGATGTCCTGGCCCAGCAGGTGCTCGATCTTGTCGGCGATTGCCTGGTACGGCACCGGAAAGCCCCGGTTGTAATTACGCCCGCTGCCCAGTTCGAAACGCCCGCTGGGCGCGCCCATGATGTATTGGCTCAGCCCGGTGGGGTTGGCCACGGCCACCAGCACGATTTGCGCATTCAGCCGGTTGGCATTTTCCAGTTCTACCAATTGCCGGCGCAGGTGCGCGGCCACCAGCAGCGCCGGGGTTTCGTCGGCATGCAGCGCCGCCTGGATATAGATTTTTCGACTTGCACCCATTGCACCGTAATGCTCACTGTCCACGTGCCTGTGGGTGCCTTGTGTCGCTTGCAGCAAGGGGTGTGATTTAAGTTTCATAAACCGGAAATCTCGATATTCGAGTGATGAACGCTGAAGAAATATTAACGAGCCGGCGTGATCGTCTGTAAGGGCGGCCCACACTATCTTGATCTGGTAATCCGATCAGTGTGGGAGCGGGCAACCCCGCTCCCACAGTGGGTGGTTACCAGAGCGCCAGGGTGTAACCCAGCATCACGCGGTTCTCGTTAACGTCGTTGAAGTAGTTGCCTTTGCTCAGCGCGTTGCGCCAGCGCATCGACACGCCCTTGAAGGGCCCGTTCTGCACCACGTAGCCCAGGTCCAGGTCGCGCTCCCACTCGCGGCCTTCGCGGTTGAAGCCGAGCACTTCAGCCGAATCACCCTTGGCGTACTTGATCCCAAACAACAGGCCGGGCAAGCCGAGATCGGCGAAGTTGTAGTCGTAGCGGGCGTGCCAGGCTCGCTCCCTGGTTTGGGTGAAGTTGCTGAACTGGTACTCGGTGAACAGGTAGGTGATGGAGCCGTCCAGGTAGGTAAACGGCGTGGTGCCGTATTGCTGCTGGAAGCCGCCGCCGATGCTGTGGCCGCCGTACTGGTAGGTCAGGCGGCTGCTCAAGGCGCTGTTGTCGACCTTGCCCGCCAGGCCCGCGCCGTCCTTGTCCGACTTGAAGTAGCGCACGTCGGTTTTCAGCGTGCCCGGCCCCAGGCCGAAGTTGTTCTTGAAGCCCACGTATTGCTGCTGGTAGATGCTGTCCAGCGCCGCGAAGTGGTAGCTGAGCAAGGTGTTTGGGGTCAGCGAGTAGTCGCCACCGGCAAAGCGGAACTGGTCGCTCAGGGCGGTGCTCTTGTAGACCTTGCTCACCGTGGTCAGCTTCATGTCTTCGTAGTTGGTGGAGTCACGGTCCTTGGCCTGGTCGATCTGCCCGAGGGTGATTTTCAGGTTGCTGATGTCGTTGGACACCAGCTGGGTGCCGCTGAAGGACTGCGGAAACAGACGACTGGTGTTGGGTTGCAGGATCGGAAGGTCCGGCACCAGGTAGCCCACACGCAGCTCGCTTTTGGCGAAGCGGGCCTTGGCGGTCACCCCAAGCTTGGAGTACTCGTCGGAGACATTCTTGTCGCTGTCACGCTGCAGCAAACCGGTACCGGACAGCCCCGGGCTGGAGTCGAGTTTCACCCCCAGCATGCCGGTCAGATCCAGGCCGAAGCCCACGGTGCCTTCGGTGAAACCGGACTTGATACCGAGGATAAAACCTTGGGCCCACTCGGCGCGCATCGACTGGGAAGCGGCCTCGCGGTAGTCACGGTTGAAGTAGTAGTTCTTCAAGTCCAGCGTACCGCTGCTGTCCTTGATGAAGTCTGCATGGGCCAGTGACGGGACCAGCCCGCTGCTGACAACGCCGACGCCGGTGATGAGTTGAGTCAGGGATTTTTTCATTTTTTTAGCTCCTGGCAGTGGGGTGGGGGTTGGTGTTTTTATTGTTCTTCGGGCATGGCTTCGCCGTTCGCGCAAATCGGCGATTTGCGCGGCGGGTGACGTCAGTCCTGGGTTACAGCGCTAGCGGTACGGGGCCCTGGCGGATGCGGTAGCCACCGTTTTCAAGTTTCTCCAAGGGGCTGGCGGCGGCCAGCAGCTTGCGGGTGTAGGGGTGCTGCGGGCGGTCGAAGATCTCGTCGCGGGCACCCATTTCCACCACCCTGCCCTCGCTCATCACCGCCACCCGGTGGGCGATGCGTTCCACCGCCGCCAGGTCGTGGGAGATGAACAGGCAGGCAAAGCCATACTGCGCCTGCAGGCGTTCGAACAGCTCGAGGATCTGCTTCTGGATGGTCATGTCCAACGCCGAGATCGGCTCATCGGCAATCACCAGTCGCGGGTGCCGCACCAGCGCCCGGCCAATGGCCACCCGTTGACGCTGGCCACCGGACAACTGGTGCGGGAAGCGGTCGACAAACTGTTCCGCCAGGCCGATGTCCACCAGGGTTTTCGCCACCCGCTCACGACGCTGCGCGGGCGTCATGCCGGGCACATGGCGCAGGGGTTCGGCGAGGATGTCGCCAATCTTCATGCGCGGGTCGAGGGACGAATACGGGTCCTGGAAAATCATCTGGCATTGCAGGCGATGGTCACGGTTGCCAGCCTTGAGAATGTCCACGCCCTCAAACTCGATGGCACCGGAACACGGGCTGTTCAGGCCGACAATCGCCCGGCCGAGGGTGGTCTTGCCCGAGCCGCTGCCGCCCACCAGCGCCAGGGTTTCCCCCGGGGCGATGGACAGGTTGGCCGCATGCACCACCCGCTTGAACTGACTGCGGCCCCACAGGCTGCGCGGCCCCGGGTGCTCGATGCACACGTCCTTGACCGTCAGCAACGGCCGGTCCGCCTTGGGCAGGGCTGCCAGGGTGCCGCGCCGCGGCAGGGCCTCGAGCAGTTGCCGGGTGTACTCGGCCTTGGGCGCCAGCAGGATCTGCTCGATGGTGCCCTGCTCCACCGCGCGGCCTTCGCGCATCACCACCACTTTGTCGGCGTAGCGCGCCACCAGCGACAGGTCGTGGCTGATAAACAGGATCGCCGTGCCCTGCTCGCGCGTAAGGTCGAGCATCAGTTTCAACACGTCCAGTTGCGCCAGGCAATCCAGGGCCGTGGTGGGCTCGTCGGCAATCAGCAAGGCCGGGCGCAGCAGCATCACCGAGGCGAGCATGATGCGCTGGCGCATGCCGCCGGAGAACTCGTGGGGAAACGCCGCCAGGCAACGCTCGGCGTCCTTGATGCCGATATGCCCGAGCATCTCCAGGCTGCGCTCGCGGATCTGCGCATCGCTCAGCCTGGTGTGCAGGCGCAGGCCCTCGGCCATTTGCTCGCCGATGCTCATGGACGGGTTGAGGGACACCATGGGTTCCTGGAACACCATGCCGATCTTCGCCCCGCGCAACTGGCGCAATTGCTCCGGCGCAAGGCTGCCCAGGTCATGGCCCTGGAAACGCACCTGGCCGCTGCATTGCTCAAGCGGCGGTGGCAGCAGGCCGATGGCGGCGCGGGCGGCCATGGTCTTGCCGCTGCCGGACTCGCCCACCAGCGCCACGATTTCGCCGGGGGCGATGGTGAAGCTCAGGTCATTGACCGCCAGCGGGCCGTTGGCCCCCACGCGGATTTTCAGCTTGTCGACTGCCAGAAGGATGTCAGTCATGGTCATTTACTCATCCGCGGGTCGAGACGATCGCGCAAGGCATCGCCACACAGGTTGAACGCCAGCAACGCCATGGCGATGCAGACACCGGGAAACAGCCCCAGCCAGCTGGCCGTGGCGATATACGGCCGGCTGGCGGCGAGCATGTTGCCCCAGGTGGCGGCCGGCGGCGGGACGCCCAGGCCGAGGAAACTCAGGGAGCTTTCCGCCAGAATCGCCCAGCCGAACATACTGGTGGCCAGCACGCACACCGGCGCCACGCAGTTCGGCGCGATGTGCCGCAGCATGGTGTACAGCTCGGAGTTACCGATAACCCGCGAGGCTTCGACAAACTCTTTCTCGCGCAACGACAACACCGTGCCGCGCACCACCCGCACCACCGACGGTGTGTAGGCCAGGCTCAAGGCAAACACGATGCCGTACAGGCTCGGGCCGATGATCGCCATCAAGCCCAGGGCCAGCAGGATCCCGGGAAACGCCAGCAACGCATCGTTGACCATCATCAAGCCCCGGTCGACCCAGCCCCGCAGGAACCCGGCCAGCAGGCCCAGTACCGTGCCGGCGGTGATCGCCAGCGTCACCGTCAACACACTCACCCACAGGCTGGTGTGCGCGCCGATCATCAGGCGGCTCAGCACGTCGCGACCGTACTCGTCAGTGCCCAGCCAGTGCGCGGCGGTGGGCGCCTGCAAGCGCGCCAGCAGGTTCAAGGCCAACGGGTCATGGGGCGTCCAGACCAGGCCCAGCAAGGCCATGATCAACAACAAGGCCAGCAGCAGCGCACCGATCAGCGCGTTCAGCGGCGGCACACGCCAGGCCCTGGGGGCACGCGCCGGTGCCGGCAACAGCACCTCGGGTGCGACAGGTAGAGGCTTATTCATAACTTAACCCTGGGGTCGAAGAGCGGGTACAGCAGGTCCACCAACAGGTTGACCAGCACATAAACAAAGGTCACCAGCAGCAGGCAGCCTTGCAGCACGGGGTAGTCCCGGGCGTAGATGGCGTCGACCATCAGCCGGCCGATACCTGGCAGGGTGAACACGGTTTCGAGCACCGCGATGCCGCTGAGCAGGTTGCCGAGGATCAGGCCGATCAGGGTCAGGGTCGGTGCAAACGAGTTGCGCAGCGCATGGCGCCACAACACCGCCCGCTCCGACAAACCCTTGGCGCGGGCATGGGTGATGTATTCCAGGCGCAGCACTTCAATTGCACTGGCCCGGGCCATGCGGGTGATCGCGCCGAGTTCCACCAACGTCAGCGTGACAATCGGCAGCACGATAAAACTCAAGGCCTGCCACGGCGATTGGCCGAATGACACGTAACCCACCACCGGCAGCCAGCCGAGCTTGATGCCGAACGCGTAGAGCAACAGCAGGCCCAGCCAGAAACTCGGGATCGACAGCAACAGGGTCGCGGTGGAGACCACGCCAAAGTCCAGGGAACTGTTCTGTTTCCACGCCGAGAGCAAGCCTGCCGGTACCGCAATCAACGCCGCGAGCAACACCGAGACCAGCACGATCCCGGCACTCACCTGGAAGCGGTCAAGGATCAGCGGCAACACCGCTTCATTGGTGGTGATGGAATGCCCGAGGTCGCCGCTGAGCACCGCCTTGAGCCAGATCACAAACTGCAGCGGCAGCGGCTGGTCCAGGCCCAGGGACGCACGGGCGACCTCCAGGCTGTGGGCATCGGCCATGTCGCCGAGCATCAGCAGCGCCGGATCACCGGGCACCAGGCGGATGATCGCGAACACCATCAGCGAGATCAGCAGCAAGGTCGGGATCGACATCGCCAGCCGTTGAAAGATGAAACGCAACATCCTCAGTTACTCCCGGTCGCAGGCACGCTGACGGTCCACAGGCGCGGCTTGGACACCGGCCAGGTGCGCAGGCCTTTGACGTAATCACGGCTGGCGGCGATGGCATTGCCGTTGTACATCGGGATCATCGGCACGTCCTTGAGCATCTGCTGATGCAGTTGGTCGAACAGCGCCTGGCGCTTGCTGATATCGCCTTCGCGCTGGGCTTCACGCAGCCATTCCTGGGCCTGGGGGTTGTCCCAGACCTTGCGCGCTTCCTTGTCCTTGTCGCCGGTCATCGAGTCGAAACTCAGGGCCGGGTCAAGGCGTTCGGAATACGGGAACGCCATCATCTGGTAGTTGCCGGTCTGGTAGCGCTCCAGCTGGGTGCCCCACTCCAGGGTTTCCAGTTCCAGGTTGATGCCGCTGGCCTTGGCCATGGCTTGCACGAACACGCCCATGTCGAAGATCGCGGCGTAGCGCTTGTTGACGATCAGTTTGATTGGCTGGCCTTTATAGCCAGCTTCCCGCAGCAGTTGGGCGGTCTTGGCCGGGTCGAAATCGAAGCCCTGGTTCTCGATTGCCTGGTGGTAGTGGCTGCCACTGGCGACCATCGAATTGTTGGCCTGGGAACGGCCACCGGTCAGGGCGGCGACGATTTGTGCGGAGTCCAGCGAATGGGCGATGGCCTGGCGCAGGCGCACATCTTTGAGCAAGGGGTCGCGGGTCTGGAACAGCAACGCGTTGACTGACATGGTGCCGCTGGAGGTGACCTTGATGCCGGGGTTGGCAGCCAGTTCGGTGGCGTCCAGCGGCGTGACGTCAATCAGCAGGTCGACGTTCTTCGACAGCAAGGCCGCCTTGGCCGCCGCCGGGTCCGGGATCACCAGCAGGCGCACGCGGTCGAGGGTTGTGTTTTTATTGCCGGTGTAGCCATCCGGCTCTTTCTCGTCCCGCGGGGTGTAGTTGGCGTTGCGCAGCAGGTCGATGTATTGGCCGGGCTTCCACTCGCCCAGGCGGAACGGGCCGGTGCCGATGGGGGCTTTCCACTGGCCGTCGACCACCGAGTCGGGGTGCAGGATGCCGCTGCCACCGCATTCCGGCAGCGCGGTGCTGGTGAGGAACAGGCCGTTGGGCTTGTCCAGGGTAAACACCACGGTGAGTGGGTCCGGGGCGCTCATGTCGACGATTTTCGCGCCGCCATGGCCGTCGAACTCAGGGGCGCAGCGCCATTGGGTTTTCGGGTCGAGGTAGTGTTTCCAGGTCCACAGCACTTCGGCGGAGGTCAGTGGCGCACCGTTCTGGAACTTGACCCCGTTGCGCAGGTGGAAGGTGTAGCGCAGGCCGTCGTCGGACACCTGCACGTCCTTGGCCAGCAGCGGGCCGACGGTGGCATCTTCACGGAAGGCCACCAGTCCTTCGGTAATGTGCAAGATGACGGCGTCGGAATTGGTGTCACGGTTGACGCCTGGCTCGGTGCTGCGAATGTCGGCGTTCAACGCGACTTTCAATAGATTCTCGGCGTGGGCAGTGCCCACCAGCGCGGCGGACAAGGCGCCAGCCAGGAATAAAGTCTTGTTCATGATAAATGCACCTTGAATGATCCTTACGCTTGGGTTCGGACGCTGGCAGGACCCAAAAAGAGGCACGGCCGAACACCTGAATAGTTGTTGTTGTTTTAGTCGCTGATTACGGTTTGCGAATGTTCCTGGAACGATCTTATTCGCCACCCGATCAACTTGAGAAGAACGCTCCGAGTGATCGGGCTCGGTTTATCCGATCATCAACCGTCCGCGGGTTGCCCTGGCCTTACCGTACCGAGAAATCAGGGCCTTGAGCTGGAAAAGATGGGGTTTTCCTGATCAGAAATAATGATCGCGATCATCCAGACCGATCTGTGCTCACCTATAGTCATCAGATAAGCTGGCTGGCATTCAATGGTTTAAATGCAGCACTGAGCGAGCCCACCGTCATGACCCTCACCCATCTTCGCGCGTTCTGCTCCGTGGTTGAAAAAGGCAGCTTCCGCTCGGCCGCACGCCAGTTGGATGTGGCCCAAAGCACATTGACCCAGTCAATCCAGACCCTCGAAAAGGAACTCGGGGTGGTGCTGCTGCAACGCTCCAACCAAGGCATCAACCTGACCCCGGCCGGCGAGGTGTTCCTGGCCCGTGCCCGTTCCATCACTCTCGACTGCGAACGTGCCCTGCTCGACCTGCAACCCTGGAAAGGCGAGCCCGAAGGCCATATCGCCCTGGGCGTCACCTCCGAACCCTTGGCCGAATTGCTGCTGCCGGTACTGAGCAACTTCACCCAGCGCTTCCCGCGCATGCAGGTGCACGTGGCCAGCGGCACCACCAAGGGCCTGGTGGAAAAAGTCCGCGATGGCCGCCTGGATTTCGTCTTGTGCCCGCTGGCGCCCAACGTGGCCGATATCGACCTGGCCATCGATCGCCTCTACAGCTCAAACGCCGGCATCATTGCGCGCAAGGGCCACCCGCAGGCCCACGCAAAATCCGTGCAAGCCCTCACCGACTGCCAGTGGATCAGCGTACGCCCGGCCGGCGTAGTGGGCGGCGCGGAGAACCGCTTGATCGAGCTGTTCCGTACCCAGGGCCTGGCGCCGCCAAAGATTGCGATCACCACTGATTCGTTGCTGGAAACCCTGCACATCGTTTCGGAAACCGATTACCTGACCATCGAGCCGCGCATGCTGCCGGGGATGAAGCTGTTTTCCAGCGCCCTGACCACCATCGCCATCGAAGAACCGCTGGCGACCCGTGATGTATGCCTGATCAGCCGCCGTTCATCGCCGCTCACCAGCGTCAGCCAGGAACTGACCAGCATGCTGATTTCCTATTCGCGGCTGGTGCACCGCAGCCGTTGATTTCCCTCCCCCTACGAGCCTGTTTATGCCCATGTCCTACGATGGTTTGTCCCGCGCCAGCGCCAGCAGCGTCGGCGTTGATCCCGAGCACCTGATTGCCTTTCTCGATGAAGTGAAAGCGGCCGGCCTCGACCTGCAAGGCCTGATGCTGCACCGCCACGGCCACGTGGTCGCCGAAGGCTGGAGCTGGCCGGTGGACCCCAACGAGCCGCGGGTATTGCACTCGGTGGCCAAGAGCTTCACCGCCTGCGCCATTGGCCTGGCCGTGGATGAAGGCTTGCTGAAACTGGATGACCGGCTGGTGGCGTTCTTTGCGGAGTGTGTGCCGATGGATGCCGACCCGCGCCTGGCGGACATGACCGTAGAACACCTGCTGACCATGCGCACCGGCCACGCCACCAATACCTCGGGGTCAGTGTGGCGGGGGATCGAGACCAGCTGGATTGCCGAGTTCTTCAAGATTCCGCTGGCCTATGCACCGGGCACCACCTACGTCTATACGAGTGCGGCCAGCTACATGCTCTCGGCGCTGATCAACAAGGTCACCGGGCAAACCTTGCACGCGTACCTAAAGCCCCGGCTGTTTGTACCGCTGGAGATCCATAATGAAAGCTGGGACATCGGCCCCGATGGCGTGAATCCCGGCGGCAATGGCTTGAAGGCGCCGACCTCGGCCATGCTCAAGCTGGGTGTGCTGCATGCACAAGGCGGCGTGTGGCATGGCAAGCAGGTTCTACCGGCGGCTTGGGTTGCAGCGGCCACCCGACCACAAGGCGGGCCGGACAGCCGCTACGGTTATCACTGGATGATGAAACCGGCACACGCCTTCAGCGCTGTCGGGGTGTTTGTGCAGATGGCGATGGTGTTCCGCGAGTACGGTGCAACGCTGGTGGTGATCGGCGGGATGAAGAATTCGGCGGAGCTGATTCCGTTTGTCGAGCGGCATTTTCCGGCGGCGTTTGGCGATGATTGCACGGTCAAAGCCGAAGCGGATTCACGGTTGCAGCAACGTCTGGCGAGCATGGCACAGCGGCCTGAGTTGCTTTCAGCGTGTGCAGGGCCGAGAGATTTCACGGGCGTGTATCAGGTAGAGCCCAACGGGCTGGATGTGCAGCAATTGGCGTTCGCCGTCGAAGGCAATGTACTGCGCTTCCAACTGACCGACAGCAAGGCGACTCATGCCCTAGAGGTGGGGATTGATCACTGGATCGCCGGCACCACCAACATGCCGGGCCGGGCGTTGCACCACGGTTATGAGTTCAAGGATGCGCAGATCGTTGCCGGCGCGCGCTGGCTGGATACCAGGACGCTGGAGATGACCTGGATCTACCCGCAAACCGCGTTTCGCGATCGGGTGGTGTGCGGGTTTGACGGTGACCGCGTGAGTGTGGCGCGTACGGTCAACGTCAACAGTGCCGGGAAGGAGCAGGAAGTCTTAGTCGGGAACAGCCGGTAATGCACGCTTGTGGGCGGTCTTGAGGTAGGCGCTCTCGACAATCGCCCTCACCCGCTCACTCACTGCCTCGCCCATCAGGTAGCGGTCGATCTCGTCATAGCTGCAGCCATACGCCAACTCATCCGGCTTGCCCGGTGCCAGTTCTTCCAGGTCGGCGGTCGGTGCCTTGGCCACCAACTGCCGTGGCCCGCCAAGGGCGCTGGCCAGCAGGCGCACCTGGGTCTTGGTCAGCCCTGAGAGCGGCGCCAGGTCGCAGGCGCCGTCACCGAACTTGGTAAAAAATCCCATCAGCGCCTCCGCGCCATGGTCGGTGCCCACCACCAGGCCGTTGTGCAGGTTCGCCACGGCGTACTGCGCCATCATCCGCGCCCGGGCCTTGACGTTGCCCTTGATAAAGTCGATGCGTTCGGCGCTGGCTTGCGCGGCAGACAGGCTGCCCATCAGCCCGTCGACGCAGGTGGCGATGTTCAGCGTCTCGATCCGGTCCGGTGCGATAAAGTCCAGGGAAGCCTGGGCGTCGCGCTCGTCCGCCTGGGTTTTATAGGGCAGGCGCATGGCAATAAACCGCGCCTCGTAGTCTTCGTTGCGCAGTTGTTCCACTGCCAGTTGGCACAGGCGCCCGGCGGTCAGTGAGTCGACACCGCCACTGATGCCCAGCACCAGCGCGTGGCAGCCGGACTGGCGCAACGTGCCCTTGATGAAGTCGATGCGCCGTTGCAGTTCAGCGTCCTCGCCCCCATTGCCGAGCAGCCGGTTGATCTTCAGTTCTTGTGCGATACGTGCCTGAGTGTCCATGTCACACCCCCAGTTGCGGATTGACGTTGCCGACGTTGAACACCTGCGCTGCATACTGCAGGAACGAGGCGTCTTCGCAGACGTTCTTGATCGGGTCATCGGAGAATTTCACCACCGGCTCGCCGTGCACCCGCACCAGTTTCATCACGATGCTCAGCGGCTCCACTCCGTCGACATCACAGGCCAGGCTGGTGCCCATGCCAAAGCCGAACCTGGCCTTGCCCCGCACGTGCCGCAGGATCGGCAGGCATTTCTCGAAATTCAGGCCATCGGAGAACATCAGGTCCTTGGTCATCGGGTCGATGCCCAGCTCCTTGTAGCGGGCCAACACCTTGTCGGCCCAGACGATCGGGTCACCGGAGTCCTGGCGCAAACCGTCGTACAGCTTGGCAAAGTACAGGTCGAAATCCTTGAGGAAAAAGTCGGTGCTGATGCAGTCGGTCAGGGCGATACCCAAGCGCCCACGGTATTCGCGCACCCAGTTTTCCAGCGCCGCATTCTGGCTTTCCCGCAGCCGCCCCAGTTGCTGGTGCACCATCAGCCACTGGTGGGCCATGGTGCCGATCAGCGGCAGGTCGAATTCGTAGGCCAGGTGCGCATTGCTGGTGCCGATGAACTGGCCGGGAAAGTCGCGGCGCATGATGTCGACCACTTCACGCTGGGCCTTGAACGACAACCGCCGGCGGGTGGAGAAGTCCGAGACACGCAGGTCGGCCAGTTCGTCGCGGGTGAGGTTTTTCTCCAGCCAGTCGAATTTCTGGTAGAGCTTGCGGGTGACGTCTTCGAGGCTGACGTCGGGGTATTTGTCGCGGTTGCGCAGCTCGCTGACCAGGGCCAATACCGGCTGTTCGAACATGATGCAGTGCAGCATCGGGCCGACCACGCGGACGTTCAGTTGGCCGTCGATTTCACTGACGTGGATATAGCGCAGGTTGAAGCGGAACAGCCCCAGGAAGCGCTCGAAATCCGGGGTCAAGTACTCACGGCGCTGGTTGAACAGAAAGCGCAGCTCGCCTTCGCGCATGCTGAGGCCGGCGAGTTTTTCCAGCTCCACCCGCAGCTCGGGAATCAGGTGCCCCAGTTTCTCTCTGGAGCGGACGATGAACTGGTATTCCACATCGACATTCGGGTGCTGGTGCAACACGGCCTGCATCATGGTGAAGGTGTAGTAGTCGGTGTCCAGCAGGCCCTGGATCACAGCGTTTTCGTAGTCGTATGCACTTTCCATGAGGTACTCCTTAACGCGCGGCCATCGCGGCCAGTTCTTCCCGATTGCGGGTAATTACAACGCCTGCTTGTTGCAGATGGCTGACCGCCTGCACACCGCCCTCCTCGCTGATGCCACGGCATGCCGGCAGGTGCAGGATCACCTCGAAACCGGCCTTGAGCAGTTGCAAGGCGGTGGTCTTGACGCAGTAGTCCAGGGCCAGGCCGCCGACAATCACACGCTGGATGCCTTGGGCATTGAGGTATTCGATAACGCCGGTGGAGAGTTTGTCGTGGAGGTCGTGGTAGCAGGCGCCGTAGGGATGCAGGTCGGGTTCGACGCCCTTCCAGATGAAGTAGTCGTAGTCATAGGGCGTGGGCAATTCGTCCAACAGGGTGAAACCTTCGGTGCCGGGCACACAGTGGGCGACCCAGGTGACATCGGCATGTACCAGCCCGGTGGGTTGCAGCATCTCGCTGTGCTGTTGCACCACCCAGGGCGCGTGCGGGGTATGGGCGTCCTTGCTGCCGACACGGCGCGCGGCGAGGCTGGCCATGTAATTGAGCTCGGCGCCGATCTGGTCACCGCCAGCGACCGGCAATTCGTTGGGGCACAGCGGTGTGAAGCTCTTCTGGGCGTCAACGTCGAATGAGGCGATAGCGTTCTTAGAGACGGTCATGGTCGTGTTCTCCTGTGGCCTGGATATAAAAGTACACGTCATGTACTTTCATAGCAAGAAACATTTTGTTATCTATGCTGGATCAAGTACACGACACACCCGTTTGATCCGTTAGACTGTGCCCCACCGCTGCCCACAGGACCCGACATGCCAGACCACGCCCCAACCCTTAGCGCCTACCTGCACACCGTGGACTTGTGCGTGCTGTTCTATTGCCGTGCATCCGGGGAACTGAAGATATTGCTCAACCAGCGCGACGCCGAGCCATTCGCCGGGCACTGGGCCTTGCCCGGTGTAGTGGTGAATGGCGGCGTGCAAGATCTGAGCCTGCAGGATGCCGTGGAGCGGTTGCGGGCCAGTGACAAGGTTGGGTTGCCGCTGGCCTGGTATGAGCAAGTGGGCACGGTGGGCGATGCGTTTCGCGATCCGCGCTGCTGGTCGTCGTCGACCTATTACCTGGCGATCGTGGCTGATGAGGTGGAGCTGGGGGGGCATCAAAAGTGGTGCTCTGTTGATGCCGTGGCGACTGGCGGGGTCAAGCTGCCCTTCGATCACAACGCGATTGTGGCAGCGGTACAGGAAAGGCTGTTTTCCAAGTCGCTGTACAGCAGCTTGCCATTGATGTTTTTGGGCAATGAGTTCAGTGCGCCGGAGGCGACTACGATCTTTTCGCTGGTATTGGCGCGGCCGGTGCTGAAGACCAGTATCCGCCAGCGGTTGCTGAAGTTGACCGAGGCCGGTTTTTTGCGGGAGACGGGGCGCAAGAAGCATGGCGAGGGCGGACGGCCGCAGGCGACAGTGGAGAATCTGAAGCCTGGGGCAGTGTACTTCTTTGATCGCAGCTTTGCCGAATAAGACCAAGCCCCCTTCCCAGGACAATGAAGATCAACTGTGGGAGCGGGCTTGCTCGCGAATGCGGAGTGTCAGTCGCCGGATAGATTGACTGATACACCGCTTTCGCGAGCAAGCCCGCTCCCACCTTTTTTGATCTGCGATGGTTCGAGGAGCTGCGTCCCGCTCAATTCATCCAGTTGCCGCCGTCGACGTTGTAGGTCTGGGCAACCACGTAGTCGGCTTCTTTGGACGCGAGGAAAACCGCCATTCCGGTCAAATCCTCGGCAGTCCCCATCCGCCCAAACGGTACCTCTGCTCCTACGCGCTTTTTCTTCTCGCCCAGCGGCAGCCCTTCGTGCTTGGCAAACATCGCGTCCACCCCGTCCCAATGCTCGCCGTCCACCACTCCCGGCGCGATGGCGTTCACGTTGATGCCCTGCTTGATCAGATTCAGCCCCGCCGATTGCGTGAGGCTGATCACCGCCGCCTTGGTCGCGCAGTACACCGCCACCAGAGGCTCACCCCGGCGCCCGGCCTGGCTGGCCATGTTGATGATCTTGCCGCCATGCCCCTGCTTGATCATCTGCCGGGCCGCCGCCTGCAAGGTGAACAACGTACCGGCGACGTTGATCGAGAACAGCCGGTCGAAGCTCTCGCGGGTGATGTCGGTGATGGGCGCCAGGTCGAACAAGGCGGCGTTGTTGATCAGGATGTCGAGCTTGCCGGCCTGCGCCACCACGGCGGCAATCGCGGCATCGATGGACGCCTGGTCGGTGACATCCATCGCCACCGCGTAGGCTTTCGGGCCCAGCTCCGTGGCGGTGGCCCGCGCCCGCTCCAGGTTGATGTCGGCGATGGCGACGGTCGCGCCTTCGTTGATGTAGGCCTGGGCAAACGCCCGGCCAATGCCCCGCGCGCTGCCGGTGACCAGCGCACTTTTACCTTCCAGTCGTTTCATCAATGCAGTGTCCCTGAGGTGATTATTTCGGGTAGCCGGCGCGTTTCATTTCACGCTCGGTGGTGGACTGCGCCTCGGCCAGTGCCTTGTCGACCGTCATGCCGCCGGTGAGCGCTGCCGAAAACAGCTTGCCCACCGAGGTGCCGATGGCCTGGAACTCGGGGATCGTCACGTATTGGATGCCCACGTACGGCACGGGTTTGGCCGACGGGTGCGCGGGGTCGGCGTGTTGCATCATCTGCAAGGTCACCTTGGCGAACGGCGCTGCGGCCAGGTACGCCGCGTTGTAGGTGGACTGGCGCGTGCCCGGCGGTACGTTGGTGATGCCGTCCTTATCCGCTACCAGCTGGATGTATTCCTTGGAGGTGGCCCAGGTGATAAAGGCTCTGGCGGCGTCCTTGTGCTTGGAGGTGGCCGGGATCGCCAGGGACCAGGCGTACAGCCACGACGAACCCCTGTCGGTGACCTCGGTGGGTGCGGCGGCAAAACCCACGCTGTCGGCGACTTTGCTTTGGGTTTTGTCGGTGGTGAACGAGCCGGCAACGCTGGCGTCGACCCAGATCGCGCATTTGCCGCTGTTGAACAGCGCCAGGGTTTCGTTGAAACCGTTGCTGGAGACGCCCGGCGGGCCATAGTTTTTCAGGGTGTTGACGTAGAAGTTCGCCGCCGCCGTCCACTCGGGACTGGTCAGCTCGGGTTTCCATTGCTCGTCGAACCAGCGCGCACCAAAGGCGTTGGCCATGGTGCTCAGCAACGCGATGTTTTCACCCCAGCCGGCCTTGCCCCGCAGGCACATGCCGTATTGGTCCTTGGCGGGCTGGTTGAGCTTGGCGGCGAACGTCCCCAGCTGGGTCCAGGTCGGATGCTCGGGCATCGCCAGGCCGGCCTGCTTGAACAGGTCGGTGCGGTAATAGGTGACGGTGCTTTCGCCATAGAACGGCAACGCGTAGAGGGTGTTGTTCACCGACAGGCCCTGGCGTACCGCGGGGAAGATGTCTTCCACGTCGTAGTCGGCGGGCAGCGGCGTGATCGGCTCCAGCCAGTGTTTGGCACCCCACAGCGGGGTTTCATAGGTGCCGATGGTCAGTACGTCGAATTGGCCGCCCTGGGTCGCGATGTCGGTGGTGAGGCGTTGGCGCAGGACGTTTTCTTCGAGCACCACCCAATTGAGTTTCACCTCGGGGTGCTGCTGTTCGAACACCTTGGACAGGCGCTGCATGCGGATCATGTCACTGTTGTTGACCGTGGCGATGGTCACGGTTTCGGCAGCATGTGCGGCCATCGCGAGCGTGAGGCCGGAGAGCAGGAACAGCGGTTTCGGAATCTTGAGCATGGCGGTTTCCACTTATTGTTTTTGTTGTTGACGGCCCGATTACAGCAGCTTGCCCAAGGCCGGACAAACGACTGACGGATGCCCGGCTGATACTTTTTTAACCGCATCGCCAAGATCAAAAAAGTATCAGTGGCGGGCAAAACCCGGGGTAGCGGCTACTTGGACAAAGGGCGTATTTTGGTCCCATTCCAAAAAGCCCAGAAGGGCCAAGCCCATGCCTGCAAGCCGATCCGCCCTTTTCGAGCAGCGCCCCGCCGAGCTGGAAGTGATTCTGGCCGAGCCCGAGCATGGCTTTCGCTGGTACGAACATGACTATCCGTTCGAGCTCGCCCGCTGGAACCATCACCCCGAATTTGAAATCCACCTGATCCGCCAGGGCAGCGGCAAGCTCGTGGCGGGCGACTATATCGGTGCGTTTGGCGCCGGCCATGTCGCACTGATCGGCCCCGACCTGCCCCACGACTGGATCGGCGACCTGGCCCCCGGCGAGTACCTGACGGGGCGCGATGTGGTGTTGCAGTTCGACGGCGCCGCACTGCTGGCCCTGCGCACCACGCTGCCCGAGCTGGGCGACCTGCAAGGCCTGTTTGACCGGGCCCGGCGCGGCCTGGAATTCACCGGTGAAACCGCCCTGAAGGCTGCGCACCTGCTGGAGTCCATCGGCCCCGCCGAGGGCCTGGCGCGCCTGATTCTGTTCATCCAGTTACTGCATACCTTGGGGCAGGCCCCCTCCGGGGAAGCCCATTGCCTGGCCAGTGCCTGCTACACGCCAAGCCTGGATGCCCGCAGCTCGGAGCGTATCCACAAGGCCTTCGAATACCTGATGACGGAATTGACCGGCGACCTACGGCTGTCGGTGATCGCCCAACGGCTGGACATGAGCGAACCGGGCTTCTCGCGTTTTTTCAAGCGCGTCACCGGTCACGGCTTTATCGACCTGATGCGCAAGTTCCGGGTGCAGCGCGCCTGCCGCCTGTTGCTGCAAAGCGAGATGTCAGTGGCCGATATCTGCTTTGAAGTGGGTTACGCCAACCTCTCCAACTTCAACCGGCACTTTCGCATCGAGATGAACCAGACGCCCAGCGAATATCGCCGGGAAACCGCGATGTACCTGTTTAACCGCAATGGCGATCAGGCGCTGCCGTTTACCAAGGCGCATTGAGCCAGGCGTGCCACTTCCAGCTCCCCATCGGCGCGGTGTCTCTGGTCATCCTCCAGAAACCACGCCGCCGACAAACCGGCGTGCGCCACCACCCATTGCAACAGGCGCTGGCGCTCCAGGCCCGCAGCCCCGGCGATGATCTCGACCTGGCGTGTAAATCGCGCCGGATCGGTGCAAGTGGGCAAATCCGGATTGCAGATCAAATTCGCGTAGTCATAGCCACGCTCGCCGGCCACCCGCTTGGGATCAATCGCCAGCCAGCCCCGGGGGCCGAAATCGAGGATGTTGTCGTGGTGCACATCACCGTGCAGCACCACCGGTTCCTGAGGTGACGCCAGCAGGCTGCGCGCCGTGGCGGCACACTCGCGTATCCGCCCGCCTTTACCCTCAGCGGCGAGCCACAGGGAGCGGAACCAGAGCTCCAATGAGTGCAAGCCCGCCGGTGGCGACGGGCGCGGCGCATGCAACAACGCCACGGTGGCGCAGGCAATGCGGCTGGCTTCATCGTCCTGGCCGTTGAGGGCCATGTGCATCAGCGAACCCGGGCCGGTTGCGCGCTCCATCACCACGGCATCGCCGTCATGGAAAAACACGCGGGCGGCGCCCTTGCCGGCCCACCAAGTCATCAATTCGCCGCCGAGCTTTTCCTCGGGCTCGCGGGCGATCTTGAGCATCGCCGGCTGCCCGTCCCAGCGCACCGGCAGCAGGTCGCTGCCGGGGGTGATGATGGCGTCACCCTCGGGTGTCAGGTTCCAGCGTTTCAAATAGTGATCGAACATCGGGCGACTCCCAGTGCGAGGTCCTGCAGGATGCCACACACGCCTTTACCCGGTCCGTTACGTTTCTGACCAAAAGGCCGACTATTTCCCACTTTTCTCAATTCCTTCATGCAATTGACACAAATTGGTACAACCTGTGCAAACGTTTGCGGAACGAACTTGGCAACCAGGTTCACCTCAACCCGAAGAATCGGGCCCCAACCGCGTACGAACAGGGATTTTCAATGCAACCCACTTCCAGACGATCCGCGTCGGCTACCCCTTTTGCTGTTTCCCTGCTACTGGCTGCCGTTACGGGAGTACTCAGCGGACCCATTTTGGCGCAGGAAAAACCCACCGATGACTCAGCACAGGGCGAAGCCCTGGCCCCGGAAGCCAGCCCGTCGAAAAAAGGCGTGTACCTGTCGGACTGGTTCAACCAGGACCTGACGGTGATCGGCAGCAAAGACATCAGCTTCGGCCCCAAACCCGCCGATGACGTGTACCTGGAGTACGAATACTTCGGCCGCAAGGGCCCGTTCGAACTGTATGGCTACGTCGACATCCCGAAGATCTTCGGGATCGGCAACAGCAACGACAAAGGCGCGTGGGACCACGGCTCGCCGGTGTTCATGGAGCACGAACCGCGCATCTCCATCGACTACCTGGCCGGTCGCAGCCTGGCCATCGGCCCGTTCAAGGAATGGTATGTAGCGTTTGACTGGATCTACGACCACGGCAGCAACAAGGACAACCGTGCCAACACCTTGTACAGCGGCCTGGGCACCGACATCGAGACCCACTCGCGGGTCAACCTGTCGGCCAACTTCTATGGCCGTTACCAGTGGGAAAACTATGGCGCCAGCAACGAGTATTCGTGGGACGGCTACCGGGCGCAGATGAAATACATCGTGCCCATTGGCAGCTTCGACAATGGTGCGTCGCTGACCTATATCGGCTTCACCAACTACGATTTCGGCTCGGACCTGCATAAAGACAACCCCGCGCGCACCGCCAACTCCCTGGTTGCAACAAACGTGCTGTTGTATTCGTTCACTCATCTGCGTTTCACCCTGGTCGGCCGCTACTTCCACAACGGCGGCAACTGGGAAGACGGCAGCGAGCTGAACTTTGGCGACGGTAATTTCCGCGCCCGCTCCAACGGCTGGGGTTACTACGCCGGCGTGGGCTATCAATTCTGAGTGTGAACAAGGAGCAGTAAATGAAGACCTTTACCCGCCTTTCAATCGCCATCGGGCTGGCCGCCGGGGCGCTGTTGCCGCATGTCGTGCTGGCTGATGCCCGGGCCCCGATCAAGCCCAAGGTGATGCTGATCACCATGTTCGCCCCCGAAGCGCAGAACTGGATCGACCGCCTGGAACTCAAGCAGGAAGTTCGCGTGCCAGGCTTGTCGGCCGAGTATCCAGTGATCCGCTGCAATACCCAGGACGTGTGCCTGCTGGTGACCGGCATGGGCCAGACCAACGCTGCCGCCTCGACCCTGGCGCTGGCGTTGTCGCCCAAGTTCGACCTGCGCCAGAGCTACTTCCTGATCGCCGGGATCGCCGGGATCAACCCGCACCATGGCACCATCGGCACCGCCGCGTGGGCCCATTACCTGGTGGAATTCGGAACCCAATGGGAACTGGATTCACGGGACGCGCCGAAGGACTGGCCGACCGGCTATATCGGCATCAATACCAAGGGGCCGAACGAGAAGCCGCCGCTGGACTACAAGACCGAAGTGTTCGAGCTCAATCCCAAGCTGCAAGCCAAGGCGTTTGCGCTGTCGCAAAAAGTCGAGCTCAGTGAAAGCAAGGAGTCCACGGCCTGGCGCAAACACTATCCGTACGCGCCGGCCAATCAGCCGCCGCAGGTCACCCAGTGCGACACCCTGGCGGGCAATACCTGGTTCTCCGGGACGCGCCTGAGTGAGCGCGCCGAGGTCTGGACCAAATTGCTGACGGACAATAAAGGCGTGTACTGCACCACCCAGCAGGAAGACAACTCCACCTATGAAGCGTTGCTGCGGGCCAGCCGTGAAGGGTTGGTGGATATCAATCGCCTGGCGGTGGTGCGGGCCGGTTCCGACTTTGATCGGCCGTACCCGGGCTACAGCGAAGTGGACAACCTGCTGAAGTATGCGGACCAGGGCGGATTTGTGCCGGCGCTGGAGAACCTGTATCGCACCGGTAATCCGCTGGTGCAGGCAATTCTGAAGAACTGGTCGGCGTGGGAAAAAGGCGTTCCCGAAGCCTGAACAAAGATCAAATGTGGGAGCGGGCTTGCTCGCGAAAGCGGTGGATCAGTGCCGAATGTATTGGCTGACACACCGTATTCGCGAGCAAGCTCGCTCCCAGACAAGCCCGTTCCCACACAAGCCCGCGCCCACAATAAGCGGGTCAGGGCAGGAAGATAATCTTGTCGGCACTGCCCTGGTTCACTTGCTCAAAGCACTTCACACCGTCGGCCAGCGACACTTCTCGCAAACCGGTCGGCAGCGGCAACAAGTCCTCATCGAAGAACCGCCCGAACTGCTCCAGCATCACGGCGCATTGCTCGCAGTTGTAGAGCAGCGAATTGATCCCCACCACCGAACCACCCTTGCGGTACAACGCCAGGGCCGGCAATTGCACGTGCCCGTCAACCGGCGCGGCGATGATTGCGATACGGCCAAAAGGTGCGAGTGCCGCCACCGCTGCCGGCAACCAGAAGCCGGTGGTGTCAAAGATCACATCGGCGCCCGTACCGAACAGCGCATTAACCTGCCCTCCCAGCGCTTCCGGCTGGCCCAGTAACAAGCCCTCGAAACCCTGCTCGCGCAAGGCCTCGACCTGTTCCGGCCGACGCACGGCCCCGAGCACCTGAGCCCCACGAATCTTCGCCAGGGCCAACGCCGCGCTGCCTACCGCTCCATTGGCACCAATCACCAATAAGCGAGTACCTTTGCCGACACCGCTGCGCTCAAGGGCATCCCACGCCGTGGTGTACGGTACGCCGAGACTGGCGGCCTGGGCAAAGCTCAGATGGCTGGGCTTGTGCGCCACGCCCTTGGCCGACACGGTGAGGTACTGGGCGTGGGAACCGTCGGCGAAAAAACCCAGGTCGCGACCGGTGCCCCAGACCTCCTGGCCGACCAGTTCCTGTGGGCCTTCCACCACCACCCCGGCAAAATCACGGCCGGGAATGCGTGGCAACGTGGTGTAGGGGAAACGCCCGAGCACGTTCTTCACGTCGCTGGGGTTCAGCCCGGCAGCCTTGATCTGCACCAGGACTTCACCGGCCGCCGGCACCGGCGTGGCGACATCAACGTAAGCAAGGGCAGCGAGATCGCCGGTGGCGGAAAATTGCAGTGCTTTCATGACCAATATCCATCGAGGTTAAAAAGGGTTTCAGGAGAACCAGGCGCTGACCATTTGCCGGCCCATGGGCCAGAGCTTCTCGCCCATCAGCATGCCCATCAGCCCGATCAGGGCGATGGCAGGAGGCGCAGGCGAGCGAAAGTCCAGGGCACCGTAAATCACGCCGACCAACAGGCCGATGGCCAAGGAAATCAGGTAATTCATGGAACACTCCGCAGCAAGGGTTGATGCGGTCAGTGTAGGGGGGCTGAAACCGAAGCATCGGCCAAGTGCTTCAGGATTTCGGCCAAGCCTCAGACGGGATACTGCGACGGCGCCATCCCCAGTTCACGGCGAAACATGTCGCTGAAACTGCTCGGCGAATAACCCAGGGAACGGGCGATCGCGCTGACCGACTGGCCCTGGATCAACTCGGCCACGGCGGTGGCCAACTGCACCTGGCGGCGCCACTCGGCAAAGCCCATGCCCAGGCTGTTCTGGAACAGCCGGGCCAGGGTGCGTACGCTGGCGCCGGCGGCTTCGGCGTGCTGTTCAAAGGGAATGTCCAGGGACGGTGACGCCATCACCGCCTGGCAGGCGCTGGTCAGGCGTCGGTCGGCGCCCACGGGCAAGGCAATGCGGATCGGCGAGCGCCGGGCCCGTTGCAGTTCCAGCAGGGCCAGGCCGACCACGGCTTCGTAATAGGCCTGGTCCCCCTTGTCGCCCTGCTCCACCAGCGCCACGATCAGTTCGCGCAGCAGCCCGCCGACCTCGATCACTTGCACCTGGCTGTCCAGGGTCGCTGCCAGCGCCGGGCGCAGGTAGATGTTGCGCATCTGCAAGTCCGACACCACGCGAATCCCATGCTCGACACCCGGCGGCAGCCACACCGCGCGCTGGGGCGGCACCACAAGCGCTTCCTGGGGTGTCTCGACCCACATCACGCCGCTCATGGCATACAGCAACTGGCCCCAATCGTGTTGATGGGGCTCGACATACAACCCACGCGGGTAGGTGCGCGCCAAGGGTTGCACGGGGACGGCGTGATCACTGAGGTCGGGAGGCGCGGCAAGGGCCATGGAAGACACATCGTTCAAGTATGGAGCGCCATGATAAGACGTGAACCGGATGATCCGAGTGAATTTTTACCACCTGCGCAGGGTCACTTAAAGACACAAGGAGGGTTTACGGATCCATGACTAACGCAAAACTTTTCGTGATCGACTACACGCTGCATGGCCAGCCCAAGTCATTCATCATCCGCCTGGAAAAACTCGACAACGCCGAAGCCTGGCATTGGGCGAGCTGCGACGCCGGCGTAGGCCGCATCGGGCGCTTTGCCCGTGAGCAGGTGAAGAAGACGAGCCAGCCCCAGGCCGAGAAATTCGGCATCGAAAACGTGCAATGGCGCCGCTCGGATGCGCGCCCCAGCGCGTGAAACTGTAGGAGCGAGCTTGCTCGCGAAGGTCGTTAACGATGACGCGGGGCACCTGGTGCCCCGCGTCGCTCTCGGGTGTTTCGCGAGCAAGCTCGCTCCTACAGGAGGCAGCCAGCGTTAGCCGTGCGCCGACTTGGCACACTCGCACCCGGTCGCCGAAGCACAAGGCTCGCCATGGGCATGATGCTCTGCGCAGCCTTGGCAGCAATAGCCCTTGCCATCCTTCATCACCGCGTTTTTCCCCAACTGGCAGTTGCAGTGGGGGCAGGCACATGTTTTCTCTTGCATGGTCAGACTCCTTTTTCGTGGTCGTCCAGGTGCGGCGAACGCCGGCACCTCAAGCAATGACTATAGGCAACGATTCAAGGTTCAAAGGCCCGTCAGTCAGCCCGACGAGCGTTGCTGCGGTACATGAACACCAGGGCCAGCGCGAGGCACAGCATCGCCACGATGCGGCTGCCGGACAGTTCGATCGCCGGGTTGCCGAGCCAGCCGAAGTTATCGATCAGCATGCCCATGCCCAACTGCCCGACAATCACCGCCACCGTCGCCACTGCCGTGCCGACAATCGGGACCGCGCCGACCATTACCATCATGTACACCACCCCGAACAACGCCCCGGTCAGTTGCCACTTCGGCACGTCCAGCAGGCTGACCGCGTGGGCGGGCTCAAAGAACAGAATCAGCAACCCGGTACTGATCGCGCCCACGACAAAGGTCAGCAGGCTGCTGCGCAATACGCCCACCGCCTGCCCGAGGCGGCCATTGATGGCGGCCTGCACACTCAATACCGCACCGGCGGCCACTACCAATACCAACAACAGAAACAGGTTCATCGCCTTAACCTCGCGCAATCAGAACAAGTGCAACCACGATCAACGCCAATGCAATCCAGCGCTCCACGTTGACCCGCTTGCGGGCAGTGCCAAACCAGCCGAAGTGGTCGATCAGCACGCTCTTGCCCACCTGGCCCGACAAGATCGCAATCATGGTCATCGCGATCCCGATATGCGGGGTCGCCAGGGTCAGCACCACCACGTACATCGGCCCCAGGAAGCCACCGATCAATTGCCAGCGCGGCAGGTCGGTCAACGCCGGGCCCTTTTGCGGGCCGCTGAACAGCAACAGCAAAAACAGGATCGCCGAGCCGACGCCGAAGATACTCAAGGTCGCCCACAGATGCCCGACCTGCACACCCAGCGGGCCCAGCAACCCGGCCTCCACCGACAAGCCCATGCCCGCGAAAATTACCAGCGGCAGCAACAGCAACCGAAGAAATGTCTTGGGCCGGGCCTGAGCCACACCCGCCATTGAAGAAGCCTGCATACATCACCTGCGCGTTAGAGAGAGGAACAATGGCGCGTATTATCCGGTGGCACTGCTGTGCGATAAATGGGAGCATGCCGACAACACCTTTGCGCAATACGCACAACATGGAGTGATGATGCAGGGTTTGAACGAACTGAGCTTCAAGGCGCTTCGCCTGTTTGTCGCGGTACTGGACTACGGCAGCTTTTCCGAAGTCGCACGCCGCGAAGGCCTGGCGCCCTCCTCCATTTCCCGGCAGATCCAGTTGATGGAGCAGGCCCTGGGCCAACAGTTGCTGTACCGCCATACCCGTGCGGTCAGCCCTACCGAAGCCGGTCGCCTGCTGGGCCGGCATGCGCGATTGATGCTGGAGCAACTGGAAGCCGCCGGCCAGGCGTTGCAGGAGCAGGAAAGCGAACCCAGCGGCCTGGTGCGCATCAATGCGCCGATGGTGTTTGGCCAACGCCACCTCTCGCCGTGGCTTGGGGAGCTGTGTCGGCGTTACCCGAAGCTGCAACTGGATATCCAGCAAACCGACACCTACGTCGACCCGTTGCAAGACGGCACAGACCTGCTGTTTCGCATCGGCGTGCTGAACGATTCCGGCATGCAGGCGCGAATCTTCGCCCCCCAGCGCTTTCGTCTCGCTGCCAGCCCCGGCTATCTGGAGCGTTTCGGTACGCCCCGGCATCCGGACGAACTGGTGAACCACCAGTGCCTGGCCTACAAGGGCGTCACCGGCCAGCAGCGCTGGTTCTTCCGCCGCGACCAGGGCGACTGGACGTCCTACAGCGTCAAGGGCCCGATCACCGGCAACCACGCCGACACCCTGACCCACGCTGCCGAACAAGGCCTGGGGCTGGTGGTGTTCCCGTCATGGTTGATCGGTGAAGGCCTGCGCGCCGGCACGCTGCAGGCGGTGCTCAGCGACTATGAAGTGGCGACGACCCTGGAGCCGCAACAGATTGCTGCGCTGTGGCCGGGTAGCCGGCGGCTGTCGTTGAAGGTGCGGACCGTGATTGATTACTTCGTCGAGTGTTTTGGGGCAGTGCCTTACTGGGACCGTTGAGCAACTGTGGGAAACTATTCGGCCCGCACTGTCGGGAAAAATCCCCCTTCAAGTAAGTCCGATCTGATTTTCCACAACACGGGTCAAAAACCGCTTGCACTCGGGCAGACTTCGAGGAATTCCTTCAGGAGAGACGTCATGGATGCCAGTCATTACTCGTTTGGAAACCTGCAATCGTCCCCGCAAAAATCACCCTCCGCCAGCAGTCGGTTGATCTTTGCCTGCTTACGAAATTTTGGCTATATTTGGCCAAAACCTCGAGAAGACCAAATGATTACCGTACCGTTGGGTGAAGCAAAAAATAATTTATCAAAACTGGTCGATGATGCCGCCGCCGGCCAAATCATCACCATAGCCAAGCATGGGCGGGCGATGGCTCGCCTTGTTCCTGTCGGGAAACCGACAGGCCGGCGAATTGGCGCGATGAAGGGCAAACTGGTGGTGCCGGATGACTTCGATGCGCCATTGCCAGACGACATGCTGGATGCGTTTGAGGGAAACCACCCATGAGAATACTGCTGGATACCCACATCCTGCTTTGGGCCCTGAGCGATGATCCAAAACTGCCAGCGAAGGCCAGAAAGCTGATCGAGAACGCGGCTGAAATTTACGTCAGTGCCGCCACATTCTGGGAGCTGGCGATAAAGGTCGGGCTCGGGAAGCTCAACGTAAACCTGGACGAAATTCGCGAATACTGCCTGGAAAGCGGCTACGTGGAACTGCCCATCACCTCGGAGCACGCCATCGCGGTCAAGGACCTTGAACACCATCACAGGGACCCGTTTGATCGGCTCATCATTGCAACGGCTATCATTGAGCCGATGAAGTTAGTGACAGCCGACCCGATGGTGGCGAAATACACATCATTGGCCGTTTTGACTTAATTCACTTCGCTCAAAACAACCACTGCCCGATCAGCCAGGCATTCGCCCCGCTGATCACCACAAACAAGCTCCAGGCCAGCAGCCGCGTAGGCAAGCTATTGACGAACGGCCCCATCAGGCGCTTGTCACCCGTCATGCGGATCAGCGGAAACAACGCAAACGGCAACTGCAGGCTCAACACCACCTGGCTGAGGATCAGCAGCTTGCCGATGGCATCATCCCCCATCAGCCACACCCCGAGGAACGCCGGGATCAACGCCAGGCCACGGGTGATCAGGCGTCGCTGCCAGCAGGGAATGCGCAGGTTGAGGTAGCCTTCCATGATCACTTGCCCGGCAATGGTGCCGGTGAACGTGGAGCTCTGGCCCGAAGCCAACAGCGCAACACCGAACAGCACGCTGGCGAACGCGCCACCCACCAGCGGGTCGAGCAAGTGATAGGCGTCCTGGATTTCCACCACATCGGTGTGGCCAGTCTGGTGGAACGCGGCGGCGGCCAGTATCAGGATTGCCGCGTTGACCAGCAGTGCCAGGGACAGGGAACCGATGGTATCGATACGCGCCAGTTTCACCGCGTCCTGGCGGCTGGCCAGGTCCTTGCCGACCAGCCGGGTTTGCACAATGGAGCTGTGCAGGTAGAGGTTATGGGGCATCACCGTGGCCCCCAGTATGCCAATGGCCAGGTACAACGGTGCGGCATCACTGATGGCGGACAACGACGGGGTGAAACCACGAAACACGTCGGGCCAGTAAGGCTTGATCAGCACCAGCTCGATGAAGAAACACACGCCGATGGTCGCCACCAGTGCCAGCATGATCGCTTCCAGCCGGCGGAAACCTCGATTTTGCAGGGCCAGGATCAGCAAGGTATCGAAGGCAGTGATGACAATCCCGGTGGTCAGTGACACGCCCAGCAACAGGTGAAACGCCAGGGCGCAGCCGAGGACTTCGGCGAGGTCGGTGGCGATGATCGAGATTTCCGCAAGTATCCACTGCACGAACGACGAGCGCCGGCTGTAGCGCTCGCGGCTCAGTTGCGCCAGGTCCTTGCCGGTGGCGATGCCCAGCCGTGAGCACAGGCACTGCACCGCCATCCCCGCCAGGCTCGCCAGCAGCACCACGAACAACAGGTTGTAGCCGTAGCGCGAACCGGCCTCGATGGCCGTTGCCCAGTTGCCCGGGTCCATGTAGCCGATGGAGATCAGCAAGCCAGGGCCGGCAAACATCAGCGCACGTTTGAAAAACGAGGCACGGGGATCAACGACGATGGAGCCGGCGACTTCCGGCGGGCAGAACGGGGCGGTAGCGATTTTGGGCAGGCTGAATTTCACGCGGGGTACCAGGCTTTCACACAAGACGTGAACGCAGCTTATCAGTCAGACGCAACGGTACGCATCACCGTCTCCCGGGGCAGATCAAATGCCTCTACCACCTGGACCACCAGATCCATCTCCTGGTTCAGTGCTTCACGCTCCAGGCGCTCGCGAATCACCCCGATCACCAGCACCGCCAGGGTGGTGATGGAATACGCGGGGCCGGAAAACGCCCGCACGCCGGTCACCAGCAGCATCGCCGCCGCGAGCGCCTGCCCCACCACCGGAATGGCCGTGGCCGCGCCGCGGCGCAGGATAAACCCGGTCAACCCGGCCAGCGCGGTCCCGCTGAGGGCAGTGGTGGCTGAGCGCCCGACATCGAAACGATTGAAAAAACCCTGTTCCTTTTGTGCCGCAGCCTTCAACTCTGCCTCGAACACTTGGCGATCAGCCTGGCTGAGCTTGTCCTTGTATTGCTCGATCAGCCGCTCGGCAACCTGCAGTTCCAGATCAGCAAGGGCCACTTTCTCGATCGGTTGATCAAACTTGATACCCACCCGCTGCGCCACGTCCTGGGCGATTTCGCGATAGCTCACGCCATGACCACGGGCCAGGTTCATAAAGGTGTCGCCGCCCATGCGCTGCAACTCGATGGCCAGCTTCAAGGGCTCGCGCACGGTGGCGTCGATAGAGGCACTGCGCTTTTGCGCCATCAGCTCGGCGAAAAACTGCAACTCCTCCGGCCGCGCCTGCACCAGCAGCGGGAACAGCTCGACATCCTCTTCCGCAAAGCGCACTTCGCTGCTGCGTTGATCGGCGCGGATCATGCCCCGGCGTTCCTGCAGCAGGTCGGTGTACTGCACCACCGTCTTCAGTTGCGGCCAATACGCGGCGTGGTCGAACGTGGCCAGGTGCACGTTGGCGACCTTGGCCTTGAGCGCCGGTGTCAGCGGGATCGCATAACGACCGATGCAGCGCTCGGTGTCCGGCTTGAGCGCCAGCGCCCAATCCTTGCTCGAGTGGCAGTTGATCACCCGACCGCTGAGCGGCGCCGAGACCAGGTCCCAGGGGCTGGAGGTACAAATCGCACCGCCCATCAGCAGCAGGTTGTTCAGCGGCAACTCACGGGCCACCTCAGGGCTGGCCAGCAGGCTCTTGACCAGGATGCGCGCGCCCAGGGAGTGGCCGATCAGGTTGATCTGCCGCACCTTGATCGACTCGCCATGGAGGTAGTTGGCCAATTCGGGCAGCAGGCTTTTGGCGACCTCATCCACCCGCGCCTCGACGCTTTTGTAGTGGTCGAGGAAATAGGCAATCGCCTTGCCCACCCCGATGGTTGCGGCACCCAGGCTACCGCCACCCAGCATCGAGGTAATCACATCCTTGAACGGCGCAAACAGGTTTTCCAGGAAATGCCCTGCCGGCCAGAACAGCATCAGGTTGGTGGAGCCTTCGATGGTTGCCAGTTGCCGGGAGAAACTACCCAGTTGTTGCTGGTTGAAGAACGCCGAATAACCATGCACGTAGAGATTGAGCACATCCCCCTGGGGCTCGCCACACAACACAAACGTGGGCTTGCGGGTGCGGTGCATTTCATCCCACTGGTGTTGCATGTGACGGTGACTCCTGGCGACGACGGAGGGCGATAGTAACAAAGGGCGGGCTACGGGAATGTGAATAACTGATACTCGGACTATCCATATCCCTGCACAGTGATGACAAAAAACGCGGATTTTGTTCGCAGATTCAGTCCATTAACCTTTGTCGGGTCAACCACTGAAGCCGAGGAACACCATGAGCAAGCCCGAGTTTTTCATCACACCCGGTTACGGCGACATTGCACGCGAGACCCTGCATTACACCCAGGCGGTCAAAATCGGCAACCGCGTCGAAACCTCGGGCCAGGGCGGCTGGGATGACGAGTTCCAGATTCCCGAATCCCTCACCGACGAGATCGCCCTGGCCTTTCAAAACCTCGAACGCACCCTGGCGGCAGCCGGCGCCGGCTGGGAGCATGTGGTACACGTCAATTCCTACCACGTGGGAGGTTTCCCGCCGGAGGTGAACGAGCAGATGGTCAAGTGGTACCGCCATTACATGCCCAATCACGCCCCCATCTGGACTGAGCTGGGAGTAGAAGCCCTGGGGCTGCCGGCAATGCGCATTGAAATCCGCGTTACAGCGATTATTGCCTGACGCCGAACCGCTCGATCACCCAGTCGATAAATACCTTCAGCCGGGCGTTCTGATGGCGATTGGGTGGATAGATGATGTGCAACGGCGTGGCGGGCCGAGTCCAGTCTTCGAGTACCGGGACTAAATGGCCTGCCTCTACGTAGTAGTCAACGATGGTCTTGAAATGCTGCCCGACGCCCAGGCCGGCGAGCAGCATTTCCTTGAGGCCGTTGCCTTCGTTGGTGGAAAACGCGCAGTTGCCTACCTCATACCGAGTCGCGCCCTTCTCGAAAATCAACGGCTCCGGCTTACCCGACCCGGCAAAGAAATACCCCGCCTTGAGGTGGTTCTTCTCGAGGTCCTCGGGAGACACGGGCGTACCCATGCGCTCCAGGTAGCCGGGGGCCGCACAAGTGACGTACTCGAGGTCGACAACCTTGCGGGCGATCATCGCCATGTCATCGAGCTTGCCAGCGCGCAGCACGCAATCCACGCCCTCCCCCACGATATTCACGGCGCGGTCGCTGATGCCCAGGGCGATGGTGATCTCAGGGTACTCACGATGAAAATCCACCAGCGCCGGGATCAGCAGGCAATTGGCAAAGGACGCCGGCGCATCCACTTTCAGGTGGCCGCCGGGCTTGAGCTTCTGCCCGCGCAGGGCATTGTCCAGTTCATCGAGTTCCGCCACCAGGCACAGCGCGTGGCTGTAGTACTCCAACCCCTCCGGCGTCGCCGCCAGCGCACGGGTGGTGCGATGCATCAACTTGACGCCAAGGTGCTTCTCCAGGTCCGTGATGAGTTTACTGACGGTGGAACGCGGCAGTGCCAACTGGTCGGACGCGCGGCTGAAGGAGCCGGTTTCGACGACACGGACGAAGGCACGCATGGCGAGGAGTTGGTTCACGTTGATGTCCGATGAGGGCAAGAATGGCGAGTATTGTTCATTAAGCTGCACAATGACGACAGGCATTCAGCGAACAGAAAACCCGGCGCATGGCCGGGCTTTGACGGAGCGGATGACTCAGTGGGCAAAGTTCTCGATCTTTACCTGGCCATCAGGAAACGTAGCGACAATCTCCAGTTCTCCTCCCATGGCGCGGATATAGTTACGCAGCGTGCTGATATACATGTCGGTACGCCGCTCCATTTTGGACACTGCCGCCTGATTGATATTCAGCGCCTTGGCCAGCGTATCCTGGCTCATCTGTTGCGCCTTGCGCAGTTCATGCAGGGGCATTTCTTTCAGGTGTTGCTGGAAGATGCGCTCTGCATCGGCCCGGGCTTGCGGTGTCATGCGAGCCTGCAGCTCACTGAATTTTTTAGCCATGGTGACGGCCCTCTTTAAGCAGTGTTTCCAAATGTTCGTCATACAACTTCTCAGCCAGCGGGACGTATTCGTCATACCACCGGCCTCGACCGGTTTTATCCCCGCCAATCAGCAACAAGGCACACCGGCGCGGATCAAATGCATACAGAACGCGGTAAGGCCGCCCGGCATGTTGCACCCGCAACTCTCGCAGGCAGCCATGCCTGGAGCCCTTGATGTCACTGCTGTGGGGGAAGCCAAGGCCTGGCCCCAGAAGGCCCAGTAAATCCACACTGGCCGATACTGAGGATTGCTCCTTTGCATCCAGACCGCCCCACCAGATTCCAAACTCGTCCGTGTATTCAACGTCCCAACTCATGCAAATATGCCATCCATGGAATATAAACTCAAGAGCATAACTGTAGGAGTTCCTGGCGTGTACAGGCTTCCGTCTGTCCCGGAAAAGTGTTTGTAGATTATTCCCGCACAATGCTCAGCCCATAAAAAACCACCCTTTCGCGCGGCTGAAGACACGACCATAGCGCCGGCACCACGGATGATCCCGACCGCCACGTGCATAAAACTCATTGAAATAAATGGTATTAATAGTTTGGAGAGTGCCGCGAAAGAACCGGACGACATCCAATGAACCCGGAGGCGAAGGCCTTGGGACCTGCAAAGCAAGCTCGCTCCTACAGTAAAACCTGTTGATTCAGCAAAACGATCCCGGAGTCCCCAATGCCCCATGAAGGCAACCTGTTACAAGCGGCCGTTGTATTCCTGCTCGCTGCCGTCCTGACCGTGCCCCTGGCCAAGCGCCTGCAACTGGGTGCCGTGCTGGGTTACTTGCTGGCCGGGGTGATCATCGGCCCATCGGTGCTGGGCCTGGTGGGCAACCCGCAAAGCGTCAGTCAGTTTTCCGAACTTGGGGTGGTGTTGCTGCTGTTCATCATTGGCCTGGAGTTGTCACCGAAGCGTCTGTGGGTGATGCGCAAGGCAGTGTTCGGTGTAGGCCTGGCACAGGTGTTACTGACGGGCACCGTGATCGGCGTGGTCGCGCTGTTCGTGTTTGGCCAATCATGGAACAGCGCGATTGTGCTGGGCCTTGGCCTGGCGCTCTCCTCCACCGCGTTTGGCCTGCAAAGCCTCGCCGAGCGCAAGGAACTCAACCAGCCCCACGGGCGACTGGCCTTTGCGATTCTGTTGTTCCAGGACATCGCCGCCATCCCGTTGATCGCCATGGTGCCGCTGCTCGCGGGCAGCGATCATCCCGCCACCACCTCCCAGGGCCTGCGACACGGCCTGGAAGTACTGGGCAGCATCGCCGTGGTGATCATCGGCGGGCGCTATCTGTTGCGGCCGGTGTTTCGCATCGTCGCCAAGACCGGCCTGCGGGAGGTCTCCACCGCCACCGCGTTGCTGGTGGTGATCGGCACCGCATGGCTGATGGAGCTGGTGGGCGTGTCCATGGCCCTCGGCGCCTTCCTCGCCGGGTTGCTGCTGGCAGACTCCGAATACCGGCATGAGCTGGAATCGCAGATCGAACCGTTCAAGGGCCTGCTGCTGGGTCTGTTTTTTATCAGTGTGGGCATGGGCGCCAATATCAGCCTGCTGTTCAGCGCGCCGGTGATCGTGCTGGGGCTGACCCTGCTGCTGATCGCCATCAAGTTGCCGCTGCTGTTTTGCGTGGGTCGCCTGGCAGGCGGCCTGAACCCTGAAAGCGCGCTGCGCCTGGGCGTGGTGCTGGCAGCCGGTGGTGAGTTCGCATTCGTGGTGTTCAAGATCGGCCGGGACCAGGGCCTGTTCGAGCCGCACCTCTACGACATCCTGGTGCTGACCATCACCCTGTCCATGGCCGTGACGCCATTGCTGCTGTTGCTCTGCCCGAAGCTGTTCAAGCCCAAGGCCAAGCCGGTGGAAGTGCCCGAGGAATACCGTGCCATCGAAAGCGATGCGCCACGGGTGGTGATCGCCGGGATGGGCCGCATGGGGCAGATCGTGGCGCGGATCCTGCGGGCACAGAACATCTCGTTCATTGCCCTCGACACCTCGGTGGAAACCATCGAACTGACCCGCAGTTTCGGCGGCATGCCGGTGTTCTACGGCGACCCGCAGCGCCCGGAAATCCTTCACGCAGCGAAAGTCGACCAGGCCGAGTTTTTCGTGATCGCCATGGACGACCCCGAGATCAACATCAAGACCGCCGAGCTGGTGCGCAGCCTCTACCCGCACATGAAGATCATCGCCCGCGCCCGTAACCGCCAGCATGTGCACCGCCTGGTGGACCTCGACGCGTCACCGGTGCGCGAGACGTTTTACTCCAGCCTGGAAATGAGCCGCCGCACCCTGGTGGGCCTTGGCTTGACCCAGGCCCAGGCCGACGCGCGCATCAGCCGCTTCAAAAACCATGACCTGCAATTGCTGGCGGCCCAACACGCCGTGTATGACGACGCGGCCAAGGTGATGCAGTCTGCCCAGGAAGCCCGGACGGAACTGGCACGGCTGTTTGAGATGGACCGGATCGAGGAAGAGTCCGACAAGGTGTAGGGATGGAGATGAACGATCTTGCGAATTTTCTGACAGAATACGGCGCAATTTCGTTCATCCCTGGAGAGCTTCATGGCCACCCTCAGCAAGACCGCAGCCCTCTTGGCCCTCGCGCTGGCCGCCGGGTTCGGCGCCAGCCAAGTCCTCGCCGCCAGCAAGCCAGCGGCGCAGAAGACCGCCACCCAGACCATCTCCACCCTGGATGGCAAGTTCAGCTTCAACCTGCCCAAGTCCTACCTGGCCGACCCACTGCCGGCCGGTGATGCCGAGCACGGCACCGCAGGCGCCAGCGGCACGATGTACAGTGACCAGGCCACCAAAAGCGTGATCTTCGTCGTCGAAAAACCGAGTGTCGCCGGCCTGATCAAGGACAACGACCCGCAGTTCCTCGACGGTGCCGTGGCGGATTTCGTCAAGGAACAAAGCGCCGCCCTGCCGGACTTCAAGAAAGGCGCCGAGAAGAAACTCACCGTGAAAGGCCTGGCCCTGCGCCAGGTCGACAGCACCGCGACCATGGGCGGTGGCAAGACACTGAGTTCCACCTTCCTGACGGGCTCCGGCAGCCACCAATTGGTGGTGCAGGCCATTTCCCGGGCGGATGATGAAGCCGGTCATGCACTGTTGGTGAAGCAGATTATCGGCGGTAAATAACCCGATTTACCTGACAATGAAAATCTAATGTGGGAGCGGGCTTGCTCGCGAAAGCGGCATCAGCAACACCGGAACATCCGGATCAAGCCCCCGCCCTCGCCTGCAAACTCAAATGCGCCCGCTCCCCCGGCGCCAGGCTCGCAGCAGCCATCGCCGACTCCACACACACAAACCCCGCAGCCTCGTTGAAGCTCACCCCCAGCAATGGTCGACTCCCCGGGTGCCACACCACCGTGTCGGCACTCTCGCCGGTGTCGATGCACAATTCGCGCTGCCAGGCATGGTCCTTGAGGTGCAGTTCACCGTCGTGCTGGAACACCCGCTGACACCCACCATCGACACGCAACTCACCTTCCTGCTGGCACGCCTGGCGATTCAGCTGGTCGTAGCCCTGCGCGCCATCGAGCCCAGACAGCGCTATCTCACCAACGTTGCCAATCCGCCAATAAGCGTGCAAAGCATGGCTCAATTGGCACGGCAGCTCGTCCTGGTGCTCGGTGGCCAGGCGCAGCTCCAGGGTTTCCCCCAGGTGTGCATGCAGGTCCACCTGCCAGTCGCATAGCTGCAATTGCCAGTGCAAACGCACGCCGTCGTCGTCGGTGCTGCTGTCCAGCAATTTCCAGTCGATCAGCCGTGCCCAACCATGGGACGGCCAGGCGTTTTCGCTGGGATGGCGGCCATACCACGGCCAACACACCGGCACGCCGCCACGGATGGCGCCGACCTGCGGCCACTTGGCCGCGCACCACAGCCAGGGCTTCTGGCCCGTGGGCTGAAAGTGCAGCAATTGCGCGCCCTGGCGACTGAACACCGCCTGGCAGAGCGGGTGATCGATCACCAGCACATCGCGCATCTGAAAGCGCTCCCAGGCGAATACCGGCCGCTCGCGCAGGGATTTGAAAAAGCGTTGCAGCGGATGCTCATGCATGTGCCACGGTCCTGAATATCTTTGCAGGCGCTGGCTTGCCTGCGATGGCATCGCCTCGGTGTGGCAGATACACCGCGGGGCGCGCATCGCAGGCAAGCCAGCTCCCACACAAAAAAAAGCGGATAGCCATGGCTACCCGCAAAATGCGCACAGAGAGAAGGAGCTTATCGCAACAACGTTAGAACGTAGACTGAATTTTCAGGCCCGCTACCACCGCGTTGTCGACTTGCTTAACACCACCTGGGTTGGCGATGTATTGCAGGTTGGGACGCACGGTCAGCCAGTTGGTGACGTGGATGCCGTAGTTCAGTTCGACGTTGTATTCGGTGTTGCGCAGCGGTGCGTAACCCGCTTCGCTGTAATCGGTGAAACCGTTGGCCTCGTTATACAGCTCGGCGTTTTTCTTCACGTCGCTGTTGGCATGGATACGGGACACACCGATACCCACGTCATCCTTGGTACGGGCGTCGAATGGGCCTTTGTACACAAGCATCACCGACTGGTAGTTGTCGACCAGGTTGGTGTCTTTGTCGTGGAAGGTGGCGTTGGCCGCGATGTTCAAGCCGCGGGAAGCGTCGCCATTGTGGGTAGTGAGTTGCTGTTGCACGACGCCCCAATAGCCGGTTTTGCTGCTGCGCACACGGTAGGCTGCCCCAGTGGTGGCTGCATCGTTGCCATTGACATCTTTAAGTACGTCGTTGGCGTCCGCGGCGCTCTTGTAGTAACCCACACGGTATTCACCCGGCAGGCCATTGACCTTAGGCGACCAGACCAATTCCACCGGAATCACGGTGCCCTTGGTGCCGCTGCCGCTGAGCTTGAAGCCGTTGCCGTGCTCCAGTTGCGACGGGTTCTGGTTGTATGCACCGATTTGCGCATACAGTTCAGGCGTGATGTTGTACTTCACGCGAATAGCCGCCTGGGCGACTGGCCAGTTGTACCAGGTGTTTACATAGTTACCGACCTGGGAGCCGCAGAACGACAGGTTCTGGAAGTCGCACGGGAAGGTGTTGAAGTCTTCGCCTTCACCGAAGTAACCGAGCTTCACGTCCAGCTTGTTGTCGAACATCTGGTGCTGAACCCAGAACTGGGTCAGACGCACCATGTGGCCTCGGCCGTCGACTTCTTGAGACGAACTCAAGGTGCCGGCACGCGGGTCACCGATACGGTCGTTGGAGATGTTTGCGCCATTACGATTGGTCAACTGGATCTTGGCCTGGGTGTTGTCCCAGCCCCACAGCTTTTGCAGGTCCAGTGCCACGCCCAGACCGAACTGGTCAGCGTAACGGGCAGTCTTGTCGTTGTTGTAGCCGCCGCCAAGGTTGCCACCGACTTCACCGACGTAATCCGCCTTGATGTCGATACCTTGCTCGATCAGCTTGGTACGTTCGCCGCCCCAATCACCGGTCATCCACTTGGAGTCGGCGCTGAACGCGTCGTCCGCCATCGCATTGGCGGACAGTACCAGGGCTGCTGCTGCTGACAGTTGGCAGAACAACCGGGTGTTGTTGTGGTGCTTTTTCATCCCTACATCCTCGTCTTTATTGTTATTAACTGTTTTTATCTAACGCGGTTTACTTCTTTGTGAGAGCAGGACTCTCACAAAAGCCCCTACACATCATTTGAAACTTCAGCGTCCCTTGAATTGAGCGACGTTGTCGGCACGGTCCTGGGCAGGCAACGAAGCGGCAGTGCCCAGGCGCTCGCCGGTCTTGGCGTCGAACAGCAACACTTTGGCCGGGTCGAACTGCAAGGTCAGGGTCTCGCCCACTTGCGGCGCCACATCGGGCGCCAGGCGGCAGCAGACCTTGGTGTCATTGATTTGCACGAACACCAGGGTGTCCGGACCGGTCGGCTCGGTGACTTGCACCTCGGCCCGAATGGTCGGCGCGCCGGTGGCTTCGGCGGCGGCCAGCACGATCTGCTCCGGGCGCAGGCCCAGGATCACTTCGCGGTCTTCAAGACCGGCATCGTTCATGTTCAATGGCAATTCACAGCGGGCCTGGCCGCTGTCCAGCAGCGCCACCAGGCGGCCGTCCTTGCGTTGCAGGCGCAGTGGAATGAAGTTCATCGGCGGCGAACCGATGAAGCTCGCCACGAACAGATTGGCCGGGTCGTTGTAGATCTCTTTCGGCGTGCCGAACTGCTGGATGATGCCGTCCTTCATGACCGCCACTTTGTCGCCCAGGGTCATCGCTTCGATCTGATCGTGGGTGACGTAGACGGTGGTGGTTTTCAGACGCTGGTGCATCAGTTTCATTTCGGTACGCATCTCGACCCGCAGCTTGGCGTCGAGGTTGGACAGCGGTTCGTCGAACAGGTAGATCTTCGGGCGACGCGCCAGTGCCCGGCCCATGGCCACGCGTTGTTGCTGGCCACCGGAGAGCTGGCCCGGCTTGCGATTGAGCAGGTGCTCGATCTGCAGCAGCTTGGCCACTCGCGCCACTTCTTCATCGATCGCTGCCTGGGGCATCTTGCGAATCTTCAGGCCGAATTCGATGTTCTCGCGCACGCTCATGGTCGGGTACAGCGCGTAGGACTGGAACACCATGGCGATGTCACGATCCTTGGGGCTCATGCCGCTGACATCATGGTCGCCGATCATGATCGCGCCACCGGTGATGTTTTCCAGGCCGGCAATGCAATTCATCAGGGTCGATTTGCCGCAACCCGAAGGGCCGACCAGGATCAGGAACTCACCTTCCTTGATCGACAGTTCGATGTTCTTCAGGGTGTCCGGCAGACCGGTACCGTAGGTCTTGTTTACGTTACGAAGTTCGAGCGTTGCCATGATTACCCCTTGACCGCGCCGGCCGTCAGGCCGCGCACGAAATACTTGCCTGCGACCACATAGACCAGCAGGGTCGGCAGCCCGGCGATCATCGCCGCCGCCATATCAACGTTATATTCCTTGACCCCGGTACTGGTGTTGACCAGGTTGTTCAGCGCCACCGTGATGGGCTGCGAATCACCGCTGGAGAACACCACGCCGAACAGGAAGTCGTTCCAGATCTGCGTGAACTGCCAGATCAGGCACACCATGATGATGGGTGTCGACATCGGCAGGATGATCAGGCGGAAGATCGTGAAGAACCCCGCGCCATCCAGGCGAGCCGCCTTCACCAGTGCATCGGGAATGCTGACGTAGTAGTTACGGAAGAACAGTGTAGTAAACGCCAGTCCGTAGACGATGTGCACGAACACCAGGCCCGTGGTGGTACTGGCCAGGCCCATCTTGCCAAGGGTGAACGAGGCTGGCAGCAGCACGGTCTGGAACGGCAGGAAGCAGCCGAACAGCAACAGGCCGAAGAACAACTGCGAACCACGGAAGCGCCACATCGACAGCACGTAGCCGTTCAACGCACCGATGGCGGTGGAGATCAGTACCGCCGGAACGGTGATCTTGATCGAGTTCCAGAAGTAGCCGTCAACCGTGGCCCAGGCTTTCACCCAGCCGATGCCGGTGATCACGGTGGGCCAGCTCAGCAGGTTGCCGGTGCTGATGTCTTCCGGGGTCTTGAAGCTGGTGAGCAACATGACCACCAACGGCACCAGGTACAGCAGGACAGCGAGGATCAGCACCGCGTAGATCGCGACGCGGCTCAGGCTGATGGCAGGTTTGCCAGCAAGACTAGTCATTGCGCTTGGTCCTCAGCTCGGAGTACAGGTAAGGCACGATGATTGCGAGAATCGCACCGAGCATCAGAATCGCACTGGCCGAACCCATGCCCATCTGGCCGCGGCTGAAGGTGAAGGAGTACATGAACATCGCCGGCAGGTCGGAGGAGTAACCCGGACCACCCGCCGTCATGGCCGCCACCAGGTCGAAGCTCTTGATCGCGATGTGCGCCAGGATCATTACCGCACTGAAGAACACCGGGCGCAGGCTTGGCAGCACCACTTTCCAGTAGATGCGCGGCATGCTCGCGCCGTCGATCTGCGCCGCACGGATGATCGATTGATCAACACCGCGCAGGCCGGCAAGGAACATCGCCATGATGAAGCCGGAGGCTTGCCACACAGCAGCGATCACCAGGCAATACACCACACGGTCCGGGTCGATCAGCCAGTCCAGGCGAAAGCCTTCCCAGCCCCAGTCACGCAGCAGTTTGTCCAGGCCCATGCCTGGGTTGAGCAGCCATTTCCAGGCGGTACCGGTGACGATCATCGAGAGCGCCATCGGGTACAGGTAAATGGTGCGGATAAAACCTTCGCGACGGATTTTCTGGTCGAGGAAAATCGCCAGGGTCACGCCGATCACCAGGGTGATGCCGATGAACATGCCCCCGAACACCGCGAGGTTCTTGCTCGCGACCCACCAGCGGTCGTTGTCGAACAAGCGCACGTATTGCGCCAGGCCTACGAACTTGTAGGTCGGCAGGAAAGTCGAGTTAGTGAACGACAGCACGAACGTCCACAGGATGTAGCCATAGAAGCCCACCAGAACGATGAACATGCTCGGCGCCAGCACCAGTTTGGGTAGCCAGCGCTGCAGTGCATCGAACGGCGAGGCTTTGCTGAACACAGCAACAGAACTCATGGGAAAATCCAGTACAGGGAAAAAGGACTACAGGAACATGCCTTGTGGGGGTTAGGGGTCCCCCCACAAGGCCATTCGGTACTAACCGTTACTTGGCCGACTTGATCGCGGCAGCGAGTTTCTTCGCGGTATCCGCAGGGTCAGCTTTCGGGTCATTGATGTAGTTGGTCACGACATCAAAGAACGCGCCTTGTACCGCCAGCGTGGTCGCCATGTTGTGCGCCATGCTCGGCTGCAGGCCACCGGTCTGGGCGTCTGCAAGGAAGTCCTTGGCGGCGGTCTGGGCGCAGGAGTCGAAGCCGTATTTGCCCATGTCTTTCAACATGTCGATACGAACCGGGATCGAGCCCTTGTTGATACTGAAGACCTTCTGGAAGTTTTCGCTCAGCACGACCTTGGCGATGTCCTGCTGGCCGGCAGCAGTGCCCTTGTCTTTCTGCTTGAACGCAGCGAGGGAGTCGATGTTGTAGGTGAACGCCTTGTCGGTGCCCGGGAAGGCTACGCACTCGTAGTCTTTGCCGGCGACTTTCTTGGCGGCGGTCCATTCACTCTTGGCCCAGTCACCCATGATCTGCATGCCGGCCTTGCCATTGATGACCTTGGCGGCTTCCAGGTTCCAGTCCTGGCCCTTGCCGTCGGCGTCCATGTAGGTCGCGACTTTCTTCAGCTCGGTCAGGGACTTGATCATTTCAGGGCCGGTCAGGGCTTTTTCGTCGAGGTCCACCAGGGCTTTCTTGTAACCGTCAGCCCCCATGACCGAGAGCACGACCGCTTCGAAGACGGTGCTGTCCTGCCAAGGCTGGCCACCGTGGGCGAGCGGAATGAAGCCCGCGGCCTTGAGCTTGTCGCCCGCTGCGTAGAATTCTTCGAGGGTGGTCGGGTTCTTGGTGATACCGGCTTTCTTGAACACTTCCGGGTTGATCCACAGCCAGTTCACGCGGTGAATGTTCACCGGCACGGCCACGTAGTTACCTTCGTACTTCACGGTATCGGAGACTTTCTTGTCCAGCAGGCTGTCCCACTTCTCTTCTTTGGCGGGTTCCTTCAGGACGTCGGTGTCGAGCAGCCCGGTGGACGCCCATTCCTGGATGTCGGGGCCTTTGATCTGGGCCATGCCTGGCGGGTTGCCAGCAACGGCGCGGCTCTTCAGTACGGTCATGGCAGTGGAACCGCCACCGCCGGCGACGGCACCGTCTTTCCAGGTGAAACCGTCTTTTTCAACTTGGGCCTTCAGGACATCTACTGCCGCTTTCTCGCCACCCGAGGTCCACCAATGCACAACTTCAACCGTCCCTTTCGAGTCGGCGGCAAAAGCACTGAGGGGAAACAACGAGGCAACGGAAATAGCTACGGCGAGGCGACTGATCGCTTTCATCTGAGTACCTTTTTTCTTGTTGTTATGCATGCAAGTCGGTGCTTGCGCTGCAAACGAGTTTAAACAGGGATTTTTCAGGTGCAGGTAACAAAGGGACGCCAAAATGTCACCATTTGGTGACATAGCGCCCGGTGGCCACGGCACTGGCCATGCTCGGTGACAAGGGTAGCCCCGGCAGCAAGACAGACTGCCAGGCGTGGTAGAGGTCCGGTTTGCCACCCCAGATTTTCGCGCTGGGCTGGTTTTTCGGGCTCAGTTCGTGGTGCCAGCTGCCGTGGGTGCGGTCAATGAAACGGGTTTCACAGAACTCCCAGAAGCGCCGGTACCAGGTTTCGTAATGCAACTCCCCCGTGCGTTTGAGCAGCGCCTGGGCAGCGGCACTGGCTTCGCAATGGGTCCAGTGCAGGCGCTCGCGCACCACGGGGCGCTGGCTCCAGTCGAGGGTGTAGACAATGCCGGGAGCGCCGTCGACGGCCCAGGCGTATTCACAGGCGCTGGCGAACAGGCCCTTGGCGTCGGTCACTAGCCACTCAGGGGTGACGAGCCCGGCATCCAGGCGCGCAGCCTCAAGGTGCAACACCAGTCGCGCCCATTCGAAGCCGTGGCCGGGGGTGATGCCGTAGGGACGAAAACCATCGGCCGGGTTGTCTTCGTTGTAACCACGCAGGGGTTGCCAATGGCTGTCGAAATGCTCGATCACCATGTCCCGGTTTTCTGCCGCATGGGTATGAATAATCCGCTCGACGATGCGCAGTGCCCGGTCCAGCCAGCGGGTTTCACCGGTGACATCGGCCAGGGCCAGGAAGGCTTCAGTGGCGTGCATGTTGCTGTTGGCGCCGCGATAGGCTTCTACCCCGCTCCAGTCCTGGGCGAAGGACTCGAGCATCGCGCCCTCCTCTTCGTTCCAGAAGTACTGGTCGATGATGTGGATCGCGTCGTTGAGCAAGGTTTGCGCGCCGGGAGCGCCGGCCACTACTGCGGAGCAGGCGGCCAGGGCGACAAAAGCGTGCAGGTAGGCGGCCTTGCCGGTGTTGCCGTCGCGGGCGTCGGGCGTGGCGAACCAACCGCCGTGCCGGGCATCGCGCAGCGGGCCGCTGAGGGCCACGACGCCGTGTTCCACCAGGTCGGCATAACCTGGCAGGCCCAGGCCATGGGCCATGGCAAAGCTGTGGGTCATACGGGCGGTGTTCATGGTTTCAGCGACGGCATCGGGCGGCAAAATACCGTGATCGTCGAGGTTGCCGAAGCCGTCAGGCAGCCTGGAAGCCTTGGCGAATGACAGCAGGCGCTGGCCTTCAGTGGCAAGCCAGGCGTGATGGGCAGGTGCGTTCAGCCAACTACTGGCAGGCAGTGGTTGCGTGGTCATGATTAGCCCTTTTTATTATGTGCGGGATGACGGGAGTCTAAACAAGGGCGGCGCGAGGGCAAGTAACGAAGGAGACGGGAAATGTCACCGATTGGTGACATTGATTGTGCCAGGGCCTGCAGGCGTCATGTGTAGTGACGCCTGCAGTACCTCACATCACTGCTGCCCGAGAGGGGTGATCCGGGCCGGCTGGTTGATCTGCTGCTGCAGGTTCTGCACCTGGCTTTGCAAGGCAGTGACGTTACGCGTGGTCTGGATGCGGAACACGTCGAACTCCTTGGTGGACGGACCGTCCGAAGCCGCGGCGCGGTTGTCCAGTTCGCTCTTGAGGACCACAAGGTCCTGCTCCAGGCGGGCGATGGCGGCCGTGGGGTTGCCCTGTTTTTTCAGGGCTGCAACGTCGGCGGAGAGGTCCTTGAACTCGGCGTCCCGGGACTTGAGGGTAGCCACCGCCTCCGTCAGCGCCTGGACCTGGCCCTGCAATTGCGCGTTGGCACTGGACAGTTGGGTCGTGCTGGCGGTCATCTGCTCCAGGCGCTTGTCCAGGTCCGTTGCCTGGCCGGCCACGCCCATCTGCTGCTTGCCCTGCTCCAGCAACTGGGTCTCCAGCTGCTTGATCTGCAGTTTCAGGGCCTCGCTGCCATTATTCACATTGGCTTCGCTGGCCACCACCTTGCCGGAAATATCCTGCAGGCGCCCCGCCGCTTCCTCGCTGATGCGCGCGAAGCTTTCCTGGGTCGCCACCAGTTGCTGGCCCATCAGGGAAATCTGCTGGAAGCTCCACCAGGCAAGGCCGGCGAAGGCGAACAGCAGCGCACCGACCAATGCCCACAGCGGCCCGGTACTGGCGCTCTTGACCTTGACAACCGGCGCAGGCCGGGAGCGCACGGAGGTAGCCGGCGTGGGCTCGAAATCATCGTCGTCCGAGGTGTCGGCCCGCAGGCTGGGAACGTTGTCGAAGTCGTCGTTAGCATCGTTACGCATGAATCAACCTTAAATCCTTTGAGGTGGCATATGGATAGCCAGGCGTCGGAGTATAAACCCCCGACCTGCCGCACTGATCGACCCGGGTTCGCAAATTCGGTTCCCGGTGTGTTGCCGGTTATTTAAGTCCCACGTCCTGGGCCTTCCACCAACTGCAGAACTCGTCGAGGGCCGCCCACAGGCTGACCTTGGGCTGGTAGTCGAGATAATGCCGTGCGCGGGTGATGTCGAGGGTGAAATCTTTGTTCATCACCTGCATGCCCAGCCGTGACAAAGACGGTTCCGGGCGCCCTGGCCACATGGCACAGAAAGCTTCATTGAGCGCCGCAACGCTGTAAGACAAGCCGTAGGACCGATAACGGGTGACCTGAGGCATGTCCATCTGTCGCATCACGTAGTTCACCACATCCCACACCGGCACCGGGGCACCGTTGCTGATGTTGTAGACCTTGCCCAACGCCGAGCCCGTCGCCAGCAAACTGCTGAGCAGGGCTTCATTGAGGTTGTGCACGCTGGTGAAATCGACCTTGTTCAGGCCATCGCCGACAATCGCCAGGCGGTTCTTGCGCTGCATCTTCAACAGGCGCGGGAAGATGCTCATGTCGCCGGCCCCCGTGACAAAGCGCGGGCGCAGGGCCAGCACTTCGAGGCCAAACTCTTGGGCGCCAAACACCTTTTGCTCCGCCAGGTATTTGGTGGCTGCATACGGATGCTTGAAACGCTTGGGCACTTGTTCTTCGGTCAAGCCCAGGTGGTCACGGCCGTCGAAGTAGATCGACGGCGAAGACAGGTGCACCAGGCGCCCGACCCGCTGCTTGAGGCAGGCCTCCACCACGTTTTCGGTAACCAGCACATTGCCCTGGTGGAAGTCCTGATAACGCCCCCACAGCCCCACGGCCCCGGCGCAATGCACCACGGCCTCGACGTCGCGGCACAGCTCGCGCACCAGGTCCGGATCATTCAAATCACCCTGGATAAACTCGGCGCCGCGCCGTACCAGGTGCTCCACACCTTCGGCCCGCCGCCCGTTGACCCGCACGTCCAGGCCCTGCTCCAGGGCGAAACGCGCAAAGCGCCCGCCAATGAAGCCGCTTGCGCCGGTGACCAGAATTTTCATGACTTACTCCGCATTCTTTCGTTTTTCATCGCTGTTGCCTTGACGCTGGCCATCACGCCAACGGCACCAACCATTGCCCCGTTGTGTGTGCCAGATGATCCGTCAGCAGGCCCAGCAATTGTCCACCACTGCGCCAATGATGCCAGTACAGCGGCACATCGATCGGCTTATCTGGCAATAACTCCACCAACACGCCCTTTTCCAGCTGGTCGCGCACCTGCAGTTCGGGCACCAGGCCCCAGCCCAATCCGGCTTCCGTCAGGCGAATAAAACCTTCGGACGAGGGGCATAGATGGTGTTCGAAACCACCGTCGACGCCCAGGGACGCCAGGTAGCGATGCTGCAGGAAATCATCCGGGCCGAACACCAGCGCCGGCGTGCGGGCCAGTTGATCGGCCCGCACGCCCTCGGGAAAGTGCCGGGCGACAAACGCCGGGCTGGCCAGCGCCCGATACCGCATCGCGCCGAGCAACAGGCTGCGGGCACCGGCCACCGGGCGTTCGCTGGCGCAAATACAGGCTGCCACTTCGCCGGCGCGCATGCGCTTGAGGCCGACGGTCTGGTCTTCTACCACCAGGTCCAACAGCAAATGCTGCTCGGCGCAGAAGTCGCTCACCGCCTCGGCCCACCACGTGGCCAGGCTGTCGGCATTCAAGGCGATGCGCAGGCGCTCGGGCATGCCCTCTTCATCCAGCGCGGGCACCTGGCTTTGCAGGTCGCGCTCCAGCAATCGTACCTGTTGCACGTGGTTGAGCAGGCGGCGGCCGATCTCGGTGGGCGTCGGCGGCGTGGCACGTACCAGCACCGGCTGGCCGATTCGCGCCTCCAACAGCTTGATGCGCTGGGAAATCGCCGATTGGGAAATTCCCAGTACCTGCGCGCCCCGCTCGAAGCCGGCCTGTTCCACCACCGCCGCCAGGGCGGAAAGCAATTTATAGTCGAACATCAGTTTTCCTAATGAGCGATCAGCAATATTGGTTTTTCTTATACAGCCTTGGACGGGAGAATAGCCAGCATCGCTTCTTCTTATTCAAGGACCTCCACATGGCTGGCGAAACCGCCCTGGCAACCCTGCTGCGCAGCATGAGCCCACAGCTCAATGACGGCGACTACGTGTTCTGCACCCTGGCCGACAGCCGAATCCCCGAAGGTTGCGAGGTGATCGGCAGCTTCCGCGAGCAGGAAGGCCTGACGTTGATCGTCGAGCGCCAGCAGGCCGAGCGGGCCGGACTGGCCTTCGACTATGTGGCTGCGTGGATCACCCTCAACGTGCATTCGGCCCTGGAAGCGGTCGGCCTGACCGCCGCGTTCGCCACGGCCCTGGGCCAGGCCGGGATCAGTTGCAACGTGATTGCCGGCTACTACCACGATCACCTGTTTGTCGGCCGCGCCGATGCCGAGCGCGCCATGACGGTGTTGCGGCAATTGGCGGCGGGCGCGGAGTAAATCCTATGTGGCAAAGCTATATGAACGGCCTGTTGGTGGCCTTTGGTTTGATCATGGCGATCGGCACCCAGAACGCGTTTGTGCTGGCGCAGAGCCTGCGGCGCGAACATCACCTGCCGGTGGCGGCACTGTGCGTGGTGTGCGACGCGATCCTGGTGGCCGCCGGCGTATTCGGCCTGGCCACCGTGCTGGCGCATAACCCGGTATTGCTGGCGATTGCCCGCTGGGGTGGCGCGGCGTTCCTGCTCTGGTACGGTACCCTCGCCCTGCGCCGGGCCTGCTCGAAGCAGAGCCTGGGCGAGGGCGAGAACCTCAAGGTACGCTCGTTGAAGGCGGTGATGCTCAGCGCCCTGGCGGTGACGTTGCTCAACCCCCACGTGTACCTGGACACCGTCTTGTTGATCGGCTCCCTCGGCGCCCAGCAAACCGAACCGGGCGCCTACGTGGCCGGGGCCGCCAGCGCTTCGTTCCTGTGGTTCATGACCCTGGCCCTGGGCGCCGCATGGCTGGCACCGTGGCTGGCGCGCCCCGCCACCTGGCGGATTCTGGACCTGCTGGTAGCCGCCATGATGTTCAGCGTGGCCTATCAATTAATCAGCGCAGCGTAGATATTCCAAAACACTCTGGAACCTCTATCCCACACAGTTGTTGCGTGGTTTTGCCGCACCCCCGGTGCTATGATCCAGCCCCTGCGCCGCAAAGAGTACAAACTCCCCGGCGCTTGTTTGGCCGCCCGTGATCGGCCTTGCGCTCACCGCAACTGACCTGATTAGGAGAATCATCATGGCTTTCGAATTGCCGCCGCTGCCCTACGCACACGATGCCCTGCAGCCGCACATTTCCAAGGAAACCTTGGAATACCACCACGACAAGCACCACAACACCTATGTCGTGAACCTGAACAACCTGGTGCCTGGCACCGAGTTCGAAGGCAAGACCCTGGAAGAAATCGTCAAGTCTTCTTCGGGCGGCATCTTCAACAACGCCGCTCAGGTCTGGAACCACACTTTCTACTGGAACTGCCTGGCGCCAAACGCTGGCGGCCAACCTACCGGCGCACTGGCTGAGGCGATCAACGCTGCCTTCGGTTCGTTCGACAAGTTCAAGGAAGAGTTCACCAAGACTTCCGTCGGCACCTTCGGTTCCGGTTGGGGCTGGCTGGTGAAAAAGGCTGACGGTTCCCTGGCCCTGGCCAGCACCATCGGCGCCGGCAACCCGCTGACCAGCGGCGACACCCCGCTGCTGACCTGCGACGTCTGGGAACACGCTTACTACATCGACTACCGCAACGTGCGTCCAAAGTATGTGGAAGCGTTCTGGAACCTGGTCAACTGGAAGTTCGTGGCTGAGCAGTTCGAAGGCAAGACCTTCACCGCTTAAGTACCGCTTGCAGTAGAAAGAGCCCGGCGATTGCCGGGCTTTTTTGTGGGCGATTACAAATGGAAAAATGCCAGGAAAACGCTGGAACTCATCAAAAGGATTTCGCCACGCAGCATGTAAGAGGAATGTCCCTCTGATTGACTGCAGGAGAACTTGATATGGATCTAGCATCTTTGATCGGCATGGCCCCTCAAGCACTTAACGTGTTCGATAACGTGACAGATAAGGGCCTGGACGTCCTGGACAAAAGCTTGGGCATCCTTGATAAGACCGTGGACATAGCTCGACAGGCCTTGGGGCAAATCGACCCTCAGGCGCAAGACCAGCCACAACCGCCGAAAATTTCGTTTACCTGATGGGCGCTGACGCTCGACGGTTTGTTTCGCTGGCCTGAAAAACCCGCGCTCGTCCTGAAAAGACAGTATAAGAAGTCGGCACGTACGATCCGCCGACTTCACTCCATGCCAGGCCTGCCTTTCCATTCCCCCTCCCAACGTCTTACCCCCGGACGCGCTCATCTAAACTGCAAAACCTGCCCTGGCCGCAATGTCCCTTTGACTGCCCTCACGGGATTGCCAATACTCATGGCATATTGAGGCTACCCGCATGGAACAAGGAATAACCCTTTGAAGCTGGAACTCAAAAACAGCTTGTCGGTGAAGTTGCTACGGGTGGTACTGCTTTCGGCATTGGCCGTGGGCGTGGTACTGAGCGCGGCGCAGATCGTCTTTGATGCGTACAAGACGCGCCAGGCCGTGGCCGGTGATGCCCAGCGCATCCTCGACATGTTTCGCGACCCGTCCACCCAGGCCGTCTACAGCCTGGACCGGGAGATGGGCATGCAGGTCATCGAAGGCCTGTTCCAGGATGATGCCGTGCGCATGGCCTCCATCGGCCACCCCAACGAAACCATGCTCGCGGAAAAAACCCGCGACCTGCAACAATCCCCGAGCCGCTGGCTGACCGACCTGATTCTGGGCCAGGAACGCACGTTCACCACACCGCTGGTGGGGCGCGGGCCTTACAGCGAGTACTACGGTGACCTGAGCATCACCCTCGACACCGCCACCTATGGCAAAGGGTTTCTTGTCAGTTCGGTGATCATTTTCATCTCCGGGGTGCTGCGGGCGCTGGCCATGGGGCTGGTGTTGTACCTGGTCTATCACTGGCTGCTGACCAAGCCGCTCTCGCGCATCATCGAGCACCTGAGTTCGATCAACCCCGACCGCCCCAGCGAGCACAAGATCCCGCAGCTCAAGGGCCACGAGAAAAACGAGCTGGGGCTCTGGATCAACACCGCCAACCAGTTGCTCGAATCCATCGAGCGCAATACGCACTTGCGCCATGAGGCGGAAAACAGCCTGCTGCGCATGGCCCAGTACGACTTCCTGACCGGCCTGCCGAACCGCCAGAAACTGCAGGAGCAACTGGACAAGATCCTGATCGACGCCGGCCGCCGGCAACGCCGGGTCGCGGTGTTGTGCGTGGGGCTGGATGACTTCAAAAGCGTCAACGAGCAGTTCACCTACCAGGCCGGCGACCAGTTGCTGCTGGCCCTGGCCGACCGCCTGCGCGCCCACAGCGGCCGCCTCGGCGCCCTCGCCCGCCTCGGCGGCGACCAGTTCGCCCTGGTGCAGGCCGATATCGAGCAGCCCTACGAAGCCGCCGAATTGGCACAAAGCATCCTCGACGACCTGGAAGCCGAATTCGCCCTCGATCACGAACAGATCCGCCTGCGTGCCACCATCGGCATCACCCTGTTCCCGGAAGACGGCGACAGCACCGAGAAGCTGCTGCAAAAAGCCGAACAGACCATGACCCTGGCCAAGAGCCGCTCGCGCAACCGCTACCAGTTCTATATCGCCAGCGTCGACAGCGAAATGCGCCGCCGCCGCGAGCTGGAAAAGGATCTGCGCGACGCCTTGAGCCGCGAGCAGTTTCACCTGGTGTACCAGCCGCAGATCAGCTATCTCGACCACCGTGTGGTGGGTGTCGAAGCGTTGATCCGCTGGCAGCACCCGGAGCACGGCCTGGTGCCGCCCGACCTGTTTATCCCCCTGGCCGAACAGAACGGCACCATCATTGCCATCGGCGAATGGGTACTGGACCAGGCCTGCCGGCAACTGCGGGAATGGCATGACCTGGGCTTCACCGAGCTGCGCATGGCGGTCAACCTGTCGACCGTACAGTTGCACCACGCCGAGCTGCCACGGGTGGTCAACAACCTGCTGCAAATCTACCGCTTGCCGCCGCGTAGCCTGGAGCTGGAAGTCACCGAGACCGGCCTGATGGAAGACATCAGCACCGCCGCCCAGCACCTGCTGAGCCTGCGCCGCTCCGGGGCACTGATTGCGATTGATGACTTCGGCACCGGCTATTCGTCCCTGAGCTATCTGAAAAGCCTGCCGCTGGACAAGATCAAGATCGACAAGAGCTTCGTCCAGGACCTGCTGGATGACGACGACGATGCGACCATCGTGCGGGCGATCATCCAGCTCGGCAAAAGCCTTGGCATGCAGGTGATCGCCGAGGGTGTGGAGACCGCCGAACAGGAGGCCTACATCATCTCCGAGGGTTGCCACGAGGGTCAGGGCTACCACTACAGCAAACCCTTGCCGGCACGGGAGTTGGTGGCCTACTTGAAGCAGGCCCAGCGCAATAACGCCGCCATCCTCTGAAGCGATGCCGGCCATCGGGGCCACGCGCACCGATGGCCGGCAAATCGATACTAAATATTTCCTGCTTATAACGCTTTACACAAAATGCAAATCTTTCGCATTATGTCGCAGTTTTGCGCGCCCCCCGCGTGCCCCATCAACAACCGAAGCAGGATGTTCGCCATGATTCGTATGCCCCTGGCCACCGCCAGCCTTCTCGCCATTGCCATTTCGCTCGCCGGTTGCGGTGAAGGCAAAGACAAGGCCGCCGCGCCTCAAGCCCCGGCCGCCGCCAGCACCACCGCCCCGGCGGCTGCCCCGGCAGGCCAGGTAGACGAGGCCGCCGCCAAGGCTGTGGTCGCGCATTACGCTGACATGGTGTTCGCGGTGTACAGCGATGCCGAGTCCACCGCGAAAACCCTGCAAACCGCGATCGACACTTTCCTTGCCAACCCGAACGACGACACCCTGAAAGCGGCCCGTACCGCCTGGATCGCCTCGCGCGTGCCGTACCTGCAGAGTGAAGTGTTCCGCTTCGGCAACACCATCATTGACGACTGGGAAGGCCAGGTGAACGCCTGGCCCCTGGACGAAGGCCTGATCGACTACGTCGACAAGACCTACGAACACGCCCTGGGCAACCCTGGCGCCACCGCCAACATCATCGCCAACAACGAGATTCAGGTCGGCGAAGACAAGGTCGATGTCAAAGACATCACCCCGGAAAAACTCGCCAGCCTGAATGAGCTGGGCGGTTCCGAAGCCAACGTAGCCACCGGCTACCACGCAATTGAATTCCTGCTCTGGGGCCAGGACCTGAACGGCACCGGCCCGGGCGCCGGCAACCGTCCAGCGTCGGACTACATGACCGGTGATGGCGCCACTGGCGGCCACAACGAGCGCCGCCGCACCTACCTGCGCGCCGTGACTCAACTGTTGGTCAGCGACCTGGAAGAAATGGTCGGCAACTGGAAGCCCAACGTCGAAGACAACTACCGCGCCACGCTGGAAGCAGAACCTGCGACCGATGGCCTGCGCAAGATGCTGTTCGGCATGGGTAGCCTGTCCCTGGGCGAGCTGGCCGGTGAGCGCATGAAGGTTTCCCTGGAAGCCAACTCGCCGGAAGACGAACAGGACTGCTTCAGCGACAACACCCACAACTCGCACTTCTACGACGCCAAGGGTATTCGTAACGTTTACCTGGGTGAGTACACCCGCACCGACGGTACCAAGATGACCGGCGCCAGCCTGTCCTCCCTGGTGGCCAAGGCCGACCCGGCGGCCGATGAAGCGTTGAAGGCTGACCTGGCCTCCACCGAAGCGAAGATCCAGGTGATGGTGGACCACGCCAACAACGGCGAACACTACGACCAGTTGATTGCTGCCGGTAACGACAAAGGCAACCAGATCGTACGTGACGCCATCGCCGCATTGGTGAAGCAGACCGGTTCGATCGAACAGGCTGCTGGCAAGCTGGGCATCAGTGACTTGAACCCGGATAACGCTGATCACGAGTTCTGATCAGTGCCGCGTTGAATGAGGCGACCTTCGGGTCGCCTTTTTTGTGCCTGCCCTCCAAGCTCCATCAACCAGCACAAATCTCCTGTGGGAGCGGGCTTGCTCGCGAAAGCGGTGGGTCAGCCAATGCATCCG